>CAZOCO010000077.1:0-10634 GCA_964578325.1 uncultured Muribaculum sp. | reverse complement strand
CAAGCTCTTTTTCGAGGAATGCCACATAGTCTTTAAACGCTTGCGGGAATTCATCTTCGCTCTTCATGCCGGTCATGTCGGTCTGCCATCCGGGAATGGTGACGGTAACGGGCTTGATTTCGGCGTCGGTCAGCGAGAATGGGAATTCGTCGACACGCTCCCCATCGATTTCATAAGCTACGCAGGCTTTAATTTCGGGGAAGGTGTCGAGTACATCGCTCTTCATCATGATGAGCTGTGTGACGCCATTGATCATGATGGCATATTTCAGCGCCACCAGGTCGATCCATCCACAACGGCGCTCGCGTCCGGTGACGGCACCGTATTCGTGTCCACGGTCGCGGATGGTCTTTCCGGTCTCGTCAAACAGTTCGGTAGGGAATGGCCCTGCACCTACACGTGTGCAGTATGCTTTGAATATTCCGAATACTTCGCCTATGCGGTTGGGGGCGACACCGAGGCCGGCACATGCTCCGGCACACACGGTGTTTGACGATGTGACAAACGGATAAGAGCCGAAGTCTACGTCGAGCATGGTGCCTTGAGCTCCTTCGCACAGTACGGTTTTGCCCTGACGCAGAAGATTGTTGATGAGGTGTTCGCTGTCGACCAGATCGTAGGTGCGCAGATAGTCGATAGCGTCGAGCCATGTTTTTTCGGATTCTGTCAGGTCGGGAGTCTCACCCATTGATTTCAGTATCGCTACATGGCGGTCGCGGGCTGCGGCATATTTGCTGTCGAAGTCGTGGAGAATGTCGCCTACGCGTAGTCCGTAGCGGCCGACTTTGTCGGTGTAGGTCGGCCCGATACCCTTGCCGGTAGTGCCGATTTTGCTGCCTCCCTTGGCTCGTTCGTTGGCAGCGTCGAGCAGACGGTGAGTAGGAAGTATCAGATGGGCTTTCTTCGAAATCTTGAGTAACTTATGCAGGTCGATGCCCGACTTGGCGAGTTCTTCGGCTTCCTGACGGAAAAGCACCGGGTCGAGCACTACGCCGTTGCCTATGATGTTGGTCTGTCCGCTCTGGAATATTCCCGAAGGAATGGAGCGGAGAACATATTTTTTGCCTTCAAATTCAAGGGTATGACCGGCGTTAGGGCCGCCCTGAAAGCGTGCGACAACATCGTAGCGCGGTGTCAATACATCCACTACTTTTCCTTTGCCTTCATCGCCCCACTGGAGGCCTAACAAAACGTCAACTTTCATTGCTATAATTGGTTGGGTATATATTTTGATTGTTTTTTAAAGTTTATTTTCTCGGTGTCCGTTGTGTCGACGATGTGGCACGCCGACTGCGGCGCGAACACGCTCCGCATATGCCGTGGATGTAAAGGTCGAAAAATGCCGGACGAAATGTGGAGAAACTGCGGGCTTCAATAAAGCGTGCCAGTTCTGCGTCTTTTACTTCTTTGATTTTGCCACACTGGCGACATATCAGGTGCAGATGATTATCGGCATTGCCGATTACTCTCTCGTAGCGTGCCGCGTCGCCGTCGAAACGATGTATATGCACTATGCCGGCTTCGGTCAGCAGATCCATCGTGTTGTAGATGGTAGCTCGGCTCACATGGTATCCATCGGTCTCGACTGCTTTGTAGAGAGTGTCGATGCTGAAGTGTTTAGACATCTCACACACCTTGTCGAGAATAGCGAAACGTTCGGGTGTACAGCGCAATTTGCGCGACTTAAGATAGTCGAGCAACGCCGAGCGTGAGATAGCCTTTGACTTGTCATCGATCATAGCCGGGTCTTTTCTCCATTGTTATTTGAGGCAAATTTAGCTAAAAAATATGAGACGGGAAACAGATTTAAGCCAATGTTGGTGTGATACATGAAAAAAAGTGAGCGGAAATGTATTCTTTTTTGTGGGCGGATGGAAAATACGGCAAAAATTTTCGCTAAATTTGCGTGAAGATATATCAAGAATCGTAGTTATGAGAACCAACTATAATCGTGTGCTGCTGAAGCTCAGTGGCGAGTCTCTGGCAGCCGGTCAGGGGCATGGAATAGATACTGTGAGACTTAACCAGTATGCCATGCAGATCAAGGAAGCTGTTGAATCGGGTGTGCAGATTGCCATTGTCATTGGCGGAGGCAATATTTTCCGCGGTTTGCAAGGCGCTTCGAAAGGTTTCGATCGTGTCAAGGGCGACCAGATGGGTATGCTTGCTACCGTAATCAACTCGCTCGCTTTGAGTTCAGCCCTTGAGGCTATCGGTCAGAAAGCACAGGTATACACTGCGATAGGAATGTTTCCAATCGGCCTTCCTTACAGCAAGTGGCGTGCTATTGAAGCTCTTGAAGAGGGTAAGGTAGCCATTATTTCGGGTGGTACAGGTAATCCGTTCTTCACGACCGATACCGGTTCGGCCCTGCGAGGCATCGAGGTAGAGGCTCAGGTGATGCTAAAAGGCACACGTGTCGACGGGGTATATACTGCCGACCCTGAAAAAGATCCTGAAGCGACCAAATTTACCGAAATTACATACGACGAAGTGCTGGCACGCGGTCTGAAAGTGATGGACTTGACCGCTACTGCATTGTGTAAACAAAATGGGCTGCCGATCGTTGTTTTTGATATGGACACGCCGGGCAATCTGGCCCGAGTCCTTGCAGGAGAGCCTATAGGAACTCTGGTATATTGAGAGATATTGAAAAAATTAAATAATTCAACAACATACATCCCCCTACTACGTAGCCATGACAGACGTAAAAACCTATCTCGGCCCCGCCGAAGAAAAAATGGAGATGGCAGTAGCCTATCTTGACGAGTCGTTAGCACATATCCGTGCCGGAAAAGCAAATCCGAAAATTCTCGATGGCATCCGTGTGCCATATTACGGAGGCAATGTGCCTATTTCTAATGTCGCTAACATCCAGGTGCCTGACGCCCGTACTATAGTCATCACTCCCTGGGAGAAATCTATGTTCCGCGAAATCGAAAAGGCGATAATCAATTCTGAACTTGGTATTACTCCTGAAAATAACGGAGAAGTAATACGCATCGCTATACCGCCGCTGACCGAAGATCGTCGTAAGGCATTGGTAAAACAGTCGAAAGCTGAAGCTGAAAACGCCAAGGTTTCCGTTCGCAATGCTCGTCGCGACGCTATCGACGGCTTGAAAAAAGCTATCAAGCAAGGTATGCCCGAAGATGTCGAGAAAGATGCCGAAACCTCCGTACAGAAACTCCACGACAAATATCTCAAGAAAATCGAAGAAATATTTGCCGCTAAAGAAAAGGAAATTCTCACTGTCTGACAGTCTGCGTTCTGCGGGAAAATTTTTCCCGCAGAACATTACATATATTATTCTTAATCGTTAAAGTCTCTATTCGATAAAATATAAAACTATGTCACAAATCAAGACCATCGGCATACTGACATCGGGCGGTGACGCTCCAGGAATGAATGCCGCTATCCGCGCCGTCACGCGCTCGGCCATATTCTCCGGATTCAAGGTCAAGGGTATATATCGTGGTTACCGCGGACTTATAACAAACGAAATTGTGGATTTCCACACCCAGAACGTTTCAAATATCATACAGCAGGGAGGTACTATTCTAAAGACCGCACGTTGTACGGAATTCCGCACTCCCGAAGGTCGCCAGCTTGCCTACGACACTCTGAAACAGCACGAAATCGATGCTCTGGTAGTGATCGGCGGCGATGGTTCGTTGTCGGGCGCACGTGAATTCGCCACAGAATTCAACTATCCGATCATCGGTATTCCAGGCACGATCGACAATGACTTGTATGGAACAGACGAAACCATCGGTTATGATACAGCTCTCAACACCATCATGGAGTGTGTCGACAAGATCCGTGACACCGCTACAAGTCATGAGCGACTCTTCTTTATCGAAGTAATGGGTCGTGATGCCGGCTTCCTGGCTCTGAACGGAGCTATTGCTTCGGGTGCGGAAGCTGCCATTATTCCTGAAATTTCGACCGAGGTCGACCAGTTGGCCGAACTGATACAGAATGGTTTCAGAAAATCGAAAAACTCGTCGATCGTACTCGTCGCCGAAAGTCCGCAGACTGGTGGCGCTATGGCACTTGCCGAACGTGTGAATAAGGAATTCCCTGCCTACGACGTGCGTGTATCTATCCTTGGACACCTGCAGCGTGGTGGTTCGCCTACTGCCCGCGACCGTATTCTCGCTTCGCGACTTGGTTCTGCTGCCATCGATGCTCTGCTCGACGATCAGCGCAACGTGATGGTAGGTATTTCTAACGATGAGATCGTATACGTACCGTTCTCAAAAGCTATTAAGAACGACAAACCCATCAATCGCGATCTTCTCTCGACACTCCGCCGCCTCTCTATTTAAAAGAATTTGAAATAAGAATTGGTATAAAAAGAGCGAGATTATGTGTAAAACTTTATTACATCATAGTCTCGCTCTTTAGTTGATTTTAGGGTATTCATGTTGCTGTATATCCAGACTGATCATATGCCAACGTGGTAGGGATAGCATGCAATGCTGTCCGAAATAAACACATGGTATACAGTCGATTGTTCTAATCGTCCCTAAACTCCCTAGCGACCCTATCGTCTCTAAAGTCATTAAATCCCCCATTGCCACCCCACAACAGGCTCACAGCGAACTTTGACATACTTTCTTTACAAAACATCTGCTATTTTCTCGACATCCTCACAGATTTTTTACTGTGCTTTATATCAAACTCACGTTAATCTATTCAGAAATTTATGCATCGGTCATGTTGAAGATACGACTTTTATAGCGTCATTTTCAGGATGAGTAAGTGCTTGTCGGAAAATATGCTTATCTTTGCATATATTTATTCAGTGCGTTGCGATGAAGACAATTTGCATTATAGGTGGCGGTAGTTTGGGCCATGTGTGCGCCGGTGTGTTTGCTGTCAATGGATACCGCGTTTCTCTGCTTACCGGTCATCCGGATCAATGGGAGAAGGAAATCTCCGTTACCGATTGCGATGGAAATGTTTTTTCCGGTGAGTTAACAGTAATATCATCCTCACCGGAGGAGGTTATCCCTCATACCGACATAGTTTTGCTATGTTTGCCGGGATACTTGATTGAAGAAAAGCTTCGGGAAATTGCGCCATTTCTGACTCCCGATACTTATGTAGGGTCAATCGTTTCAAGCACAGGGTTCTTTTTTATAGCCCACAAAGTGTTGTCTTCTACTACTAAGCTATTCGGATTTCAGCGTGTTCCATTTATTGCACGCGTAGATCAATATGGCAAATCTGCTAAATTGTTGGGCTATAAATCTCTGTTGAAAATAGCCGTTGAGAATAGTGTTTACAGCCAGGAATTTGCTGCTGAACTTTCAAGTGTATTGAAGACTCCTGTTGAACTTGTAGACAACTTCTATGAGGTATCGTTGACCAATAGTAACCCAATACTCCACACTGGACGACTGTATACTTTATGGCGAAATCCTCGGTCACACTTTCCGGTAAAAACACCTGTAATGTTTTACGCAGATTGGACTGATGAGGCTTCTGAAATCCTGATTGCAATGGATGAGGAATTCGGAGTGTTATTGAATACTATAGGAGTGAGCCGTGATGTTGTACCAACGTTGCTTGACTACTATGAGAGTACTGACTCTACGAGTTTGACTGCCAAACTTCGTTCGATACCGGCTTTTATGCCGATACAAGCTCCCATGAAAAAAACGGATGAAGGATGGATCCCCGACTTCAATAGCCGTTACTTCACTGAAGATTTTCCATACGGACTGCGCTATATCCGGGATTTCGCTCATAGGCTCAATATTCCCACTCCCGTAATAGACCGCGTCTACACGTGGGGATTGTCAGTATTACGCCCCCAAGATCCTCGTTGAACATATGAGACTTATCGGCCGCGTTTCGGCATGAGGTCGATGGCGCGGTTCATATCTGCACGGGCATCGGCTTTAAGATAGCGTGACTTGTTGAGGTGTGCGCGGTAGTAGTATAGCCGCGAATTATCGGGATCAAGCTCAAGGCCCGATGTGATGTCGGCCGATGCCTCGGTAAGACGATTGGTCATAAGGTAGGTCAGCGCTCTTGATGCATACAGATCGGCCGACGGTTTGATGTCGATTGCACGGGAGAAATATTCTGTGGCCTCGCGCCATCGTTTCATCGATGCGTATATGTTGCCGCACGCAGTCATGGCCTCGATATTGTCGTTGCCCAGGGCTTCAAGTGCCTTGCAGTCTTTTACGGCCCAACGGCTTTTGCCTATTTCTATAGCGAGCAGGGCATGATCTTGCCGGGCGGCTATATTGGTGGAATCAAGTAGTATTATGTCTTCGTAGTCGGAGAGTGCATCGGTGTTTTTATGGAGAGCACGAAATATTTTTGCCCGAAGATTCAGTATGTTGGCCGACTTCGGGGCCATTTCGTGTGCTTTCGTCAGGGCTTCGATCGACTCCTTGTCGCGTGCCTGATTAAACAGTACTACTCCCAGATTGGTGTATACCATGACATTGGTAGGACATTCCGGATCGATTTCCAATGCCTCGCGCAGACACTCTTCGGCAAGAGTCCACTCACCGGCCGAGATATACTGGTCGGCTTGTCCCATCAGGTCGATGTACTGTTGCGATTGGGCGTTGAGGCTGAAATGGGTGGTCAGAGCGATTACTGCGGCAGTCAGTATGGCGTACACACGATGTTTCATGCAGCTCAACATTTACTTGCGCCGACGCACCGAGCGGGTTGCCGATGAGGGTGTAGTCGATTTCGGAGCCGATTTTGGTTTAGATACTTTCGGCTTTTGGGTTTTGGTGGCGGTTTTGGCGCGCGATGTGCGTTTTGCTCGGGCCGGAGTGTCGTCGGTTACTGCCGGTGAGGCATCGCGCGATGAGATGGTATCGCCGGCTTCGGCTTTTTCACGGGCTTCGCGTTGAGCGATGATTTCCTCGCGAGAGGGTACCCACATCTTTTTCTCGTAGTTTTCGAGATAGTTCTGTATGGAGTCTTGTGCCTGCTTCATCCGGTCGGGATCGGGGTATAGCTGCATCATCGACTTGTTGCGCAGATTGCGGGTTTTGTATATGTCGCCTTCGTAGAGAGCCAGGCGGAAAAAGTCGTCGTAGTTGTACTGCGGCAGATTGTTGTCATCGCTGACAAATATAGACTGCTGCACCAGATACGGGCGCAGTGCATCCATCTTTAGCCAGAACATGGGGTATTTCACTGCTTCGCCACCGAAATCGCCGGCACGATGGAGTACAGGGCATATGGCCTCTACAGTTGTACGCATGCGGTTGGTCCGTTTGTCAAGTTCCCAACGTTCGAGCAGATAGTACGACAGCACCTCGTTGGTAGGAACATCACTGTCATCGATGGTGAATTTTGGATTTTTTTCCGACGAGCCTTTGGCTTCGGTGTAGAGTATATGAAAACGGTCGAGCAGGTCGCGTACTTTCACTTCATACTGGTCGGTGAATATCTCGCGTCCGTCAAGATATTCGTATGCCTTAAGTTCGCCTGATGCTACAAGGCGCATTATGATGCGGAACAGATTTTCCTGTCCTTCAATCATTTCTTCGGGATAGTATAACGGAGCATTTTTTACATTATCAAGATCGAGCTGACGATATACGATCTTCATCCACTGTGCGTCGGCATCTGAACGTTGAGGTTCTTCAAAAAACTGCTGCATGCGTTCGGTCACACCGGCCGACTTTTTCTGTTGTTTCTTGTCGTTGGAGCCTTTGCGTACGACCGACGATGATGACGATTCGGTCTGTGCATGGCAGGTGAAGCCGGTGGTGGCGATGATCCCCATCGTCAGTGTGAGCAGTAATAAATATTTATGATACAATTTCATCGGGTGAAAATGATTGAAGAGTTGGCTATTAGTTTACTATGACTTCAAGTGGCGCGAGATCGCGTTCGATTCCATCGGGTCCGACGGCACGTACACGCGATATGTAGAAGCGTTTGCCACGTTGCAGGCGGCGGAAAGAATCTTTCTGGCGTTGTGAAAACTGGTTGCCGTTAGATACTTCCGGTATGGCGTTGCCCATAGAGTCGAAAAATACTGTTTCAAACGACAGGACTTTGTAGTTTACGTTGAGCAGGTCGTCGTCGATAGCGGCTTCGATGCCGGGGGCGGCCAATAGTGCCGCTTTGGAGAAGGGCCTGCCGCCTTTATAGCGTTCAGGGTTGCCGTTAGCGTCGGTAAAAGGAATGTATGGCGCGGGATCGGGCAATTTGCGTACACGGAATTTGTGTGTAGCTACGGTCTGCTGATGCCCGTCGATATTTGCATTTACTGTGATCACAGCTTCGGTGCCGACCTTTGCCGGACGAGCCATCCATAAGTCTCCTTTACGGGTAAGTGTGCCGTTGGTCATAGTGGCTGAAATAGCCGCCGGAGCTACACCGGGCACTGAGATGCTCATGGGATTGTCGATACCGGCATAAAGCACGTTCATCATTGTTGCCGATACGGTCGCCGTCGGCTCGATTACGGTGTATGATGAGGAGAAGTCGTGACGTGTGACTGTTCCGTCGCCATGCGGTACTTCAAGGTATCCCGTATAGTCGAATGTTCCGGTCGACGAAGCCAGAGTTTCATATAGGCCGTCGGTGTTGGGCAGTTCGTTGCCATTGATTACTATGAGAGGGCGCTGTGTGGTATCGACTGCGGCGAGAACGATATTGGCGCTGTAGCGTGAGCCGCGCATTACGTTGCGCGACTGCGGTATGACGAAAGCATTCAGTTCGTTGACACGTACATCGCCGGCGTCGACATTGTTGAGAAGTGTCGACAGAGCTTCTCCTTCGGCATAGCTGATATCGCTTTGTAGCTTGGTGAGCATTGTTATGGCGGCGATTACCGGTTTTCCCTCAAACATGGCTTCTTCCCAGGGCAGCGGTACCACGGTGCCGCGTTTGGTAATGGGTGATGTCGAGAGGGCCTCTTCCACGTTGGCGCGTTTAACGCTGTCGGTCATGATCGACGACACGAAGTCGCGGTAGATGTCAATTGATTCGCGAAGGCGTGTGCCGCGCGGATTGCCGGGAGCAAGCATCACTACCGAAGCCGATTCCAGGTCGTCTTGATTAAGGATGTTGCGTACGTCAGCGTCTTTTCCGTCGGCCTTTACTGCTATGGCGAGTTTCAGGCTGTCGATAAGTGTATTGATATGGTGTGTAGCCTCACGAACTTCAATAGCGCGTTCGTACCATATGCGTCCTTTCGAGGGGTTTTGTTCGTTGAATGCTTCCAGCCGTCCGAATAGCGCGTCGTTGCGGGTTGCCGCTGTCTGGTTGGAACGCGCCAGTCCGTCCTCGACCTGGCCGAAACCTTCGAGTACGTCGCTCGACACGTTGAGCGCGAGCATCGCCGTCAGAACGATATACATCAGGTTGATCATCTTCTGACGTGGTGAAAGTGCGCGTGAGTTATTGCTTCCCATCGGTGGTTATGCTGGGTTTGAGAATTATTGCTGTTGGGTATTGGTAGCCGGAGGGGTAGGGATTCCTGCCTGGGTGCCCATCGGGTTATACATATTCGAGGTCATGGCCTGAAGCATGTTGGCGTAAACCTGGTTGAGCTGCTGCATGTATTGTGACATCTTTTCGGTCTCGGCCACATAGCGTTGTGACATAGCCGATGAACGCTCATACATGTCGCGAATTTCCTTCATGCCGCGGTTTACCGAATCGATTGCATCGAGCTGTGAGCTTACCGATTTGAGCTGTATCTCATATATGGTGTTGAGCCCTGCGACATTGCGGTTGAGGGTCTGCATTTCTTCCACATATCCGCTCGACGATCGGGTTATGTTTTCTGAATTTTCGGTTATGGCCCGGTAAGATTCAAGCAATACTTCCGACACATGATTGAGCGACTGTGTGGTCTGACGTAGCTGATCCATTTGCTCTACAAGCGCATCGATCTGTGCTACATATCGTTCGGTGGGGGTGGCGTCTGCCGGTAGGGTTACTTGTGATGCCTGGGGCATTGCGCTTTGGAGTATTGATCCGTGTGGCGTAGCGGTCGCCGGGCCTTGTTGCGATGATGAGGATACTACGGTTACTCCGGACTTTGACAGGTCGGGACGATCTTCGGCATCGTGAGTCGATAACACGGGAAATACTTCTTCCCAATGGTATTCGCGCGGTGGCCGGTCGAAGGCTGTCAACACGAACATCAGTACTTCGGTACCCATACCGATTGACAACAGTGCGTTGCCGCCAGGAAGGTGTAGAATCTTGAACAAGGCACCCCAGATGACGATGGCGGCTCCGATCGAATAGGCGAAGTTGAAAAAACGCTGGCCTTTCTCTCCCGAGAGGAAACGCTCGACTCTGTTTTTATATCGTTTAATTTTTCCCATGAGACAGTTTTGTGTGATATAGTCCGGAAATATATTTTTTAATATGAGTGTTATTTTTTCTTCTGGCCCTGACCTTTGGCAAAGCCGATTTGCGAACGCACGTTGCGGAATCCGATAAATGATCGCTGCTCGTTCTGATACTCCCACATGCGCAGATCAGAGCGTACGTTGTGTGCGATATCTTTCCACGAACCGCCGCGTACGATTTTGCGTGTCATACGGTAGGGATCTTCAACCGCTGCATTGTAGCGGTATTCCGGATTCAGGTCGGAGGTGAGCTTGCCTACCGACTCG
>CAZOCO010000076.1:0-10638 GCA_964578325.1 uncultured Muribaculum sp. | reverse complement strand
ATGTTGGTCACACCCTGTTTCTTGCAATAATATGCTTGAGCAAGAGCGGAATTGAGTTTATGAGATCCGACCGGACTGACACTCTCGTTTTTAAAATATATGTGAGCTTTCGTGCCGAGAGCCTTTTCAAGACCACGGGCACGCACAAGCGGAGTGGGACGCCATATGCGGTACATCTCACGCACTTCGTCGGGAATATCGATGAATCTGTCGCTCTGATTCATTTCCTGCCGCGCCAGTTCTTCGGCAAACAGCGGGTAAAGATCTTCTGCCTTCAGAGGCTCACGGGTAGCGGGGTTGAGCATCGGACGCGGTTTTACCGGCATATCAGCTACAACGTTGTACCATGACTGCGGTATATCTTTCTCCTGTAGAATGTACTTTTTTGATTCCATAATAAATTATTTATGCATATTCTGTGTATTTCTCTATTTTCATGCAAATTTAAATATGAATATTGTATAAAAAAAGTATATTTCAAATTTTTTATTCCTGAACCATCAAAAAAAATATATAAGTGCCGAAAAGTCGAAAATTGGCCGAAATTGCGTAACTTTGAAATCCAAACGAAACAAAGCGATGAGTGTTATCGATATCATACTGATAATAGTGTTGGCCGCATCAATAATTTACGGAGCCATCAAAGGGCTAATCAGTCAGATAGCGTCGCTGGGAGGCATTATCGGCGGTATCATTGCATGCCGTCTGCTTGGCCCGTCGACAGGCGACTGGCTGATGGAGCTGATGCCCCACACCTTTTCCAGCCCCACGACGGCCCGTATAGCCGGATATATACTGCTGTTTCTGCTGGTATATTTCACGATAGGAGCCATAGCATCGCTTGCCCGCAAGTTTACTAAAGCAATTCTGCTCGGATGGCTCGACCATCTGCTCGGAGCTGTATTTTCCTGTTTCAAATGGCTATTGATTGTAAGCATCATACTCAACCTGTGGCACATGGCATGGCCCGAAGCCAATGTATTTCATAGTTCTACACTTATGGACGGCGACCTGTTTCCGGCAATAATGAAACTCGCCCCGGCCACCCTCGGCTTTGCTATAGACCAGCTGAACACTACGGTCAATGGCCTAACATAAACCATTACAAATCAAGACATGTCTGACAACAATATTAATAGTAATACGGTGCTTGACGACGTGACCCGCAGCGACTACCGCTACGGCTTCACCACCGATATTGACACCGATGTCATACCACGCGGCCTCAACGAAGACATCATCAGGCTGATATCAGCCAAGAAAGGCGAACCAGACTGGCTGCTCGAATTCCGACTGAAAGCCTACCGCTACTGGCTTACGCTTGAAATGCCCACGTGGGCACACCTGAATATTCCGCCAATCGACTACCAGGCCATAAGCTACTACGCCGCTCCGGTGAAGAAGCAGGCCAAGTCGGCCGATGAGGTAGATCCGCAACTACTCGAAACATTCGACAAGCTGGGCATACCTCTGCACGAACAGAAAGCTTTGGCCGGAATGGCTGTTGACGCCGTGATGGACTCTGTATCGGTAAAAACTACCCATCGCGAAAAACTGGCCGAACTGGGCGTAATCTTCTGTTCGTTTTCTGAAGCAGTAAAAGATTATCCCGATCTGGTGCGCAAATACCTTGGCTCGGTAGTCTCATACCGCGATAATTTCTTTGCCGCGCTGAATTCGGCGGTATTCTCCGACGGATCGTTTGTATACATACCCAAAGGGGTACGCTGTCCTATGGAGCTTTCGACATATTTCCGCATCAATGCAGCCGGCACCGGACAGTTTGAACGCACACTGATAGTGGCCGACGACGATGCCTACGTCAGCTATCTGGAAGGATGTACAGCTCCTATGCGCGATGAAAACCAACTGCATGCCGCTATAGTGGAGATAGTGGTCGAAGACCGGGCAGAAGTAAAATACTCGACCGTGCAGAACTGGTATGCGGGCGACGCACAGGGTCGTGGAGGTGTATACAATTTCGTGACCAAGCGCGGACTATGCCGGGGAGATTACTCCAAACTATCGTGGACACAGGTAGAAACAGGCTCGGCTATAACATGGAAATATCCCGGCTGCATACTGCAAGGCGAAGGCTCGGTAGGCGAATTTTACTCGGTGGCCGTGACACGCAACCGCCAACAGGCCGACACCGGTACAAAAATGATACACATCGGACGCAATACACGCTCTACCATTGTGTCGAAAGGCATTTCGGCCGGTGAGAGCGAAAACTCATACCGCGGAATGGTGAAAGTCCTCCCGCAAGCTGAAGGTGTGCGCAACCACACACAATGCGACTCCCTGCTGATGGGCGACAAATGCGGGGCACACACATTTCCATACATCGACGTGATGAACGACGCTGCCATTGTAGAGCACGAGGCCACCACGTCAAAAATTTCCGAAGAACAACTGTTCTACTGCAACCAGCGCGGTATTCCTACCGAAGAGGCCATAGGACTTATCGTCAACGGATACGCCAAAGAAGTGATGAACAAGCTGCCGATGGAGTTTGCTGTAGAGGCACAGAAACTTCTGGCCCTCACACTTGAAGGCTCCGTAGGTTAACCATATATATCATTTCAATGAGCAACACACTATTAGAAGTCAAGAACCTTCACGCTTCGGTCGAAGGCAAAGAAATACTCAAAGGTATCGACCTCACCATCAGAGAGGGCGAAGTTCACGCGATAATGGGTCCGAACGGATCCGGAAAATCGACATTGTCGATGGTGCTTGCAGGTGCACCCGGCTATACCGTCACCGCAGGGTCGGCCATATTCGGAGGCAAAGAGCTGCTCGATCTGCCACCTGAAGACCGCAGCCACGAAGGTCTGTTTCTGTCGTTTCAGTATCCGGTAGAGATTCCCGGCGTTTCGATGGTCAACTTCATGCGCGCAGCCGTAAATGCCAAGCGCAAATACCTCAACGAAGAACCACTGTCGGCGAGCGACTTTCTTAAAATGATGCGACAGAAGCGCGCCGTGGTCGAGCTTGACAACAAACTCGCTTCGCGTTCGGTCAACGAAGGCTTTTCGGGGGGTGAGAAAAAACGCAACGAAATATTCCAGATGGCAGTACTCGAACCACGCCTGTCGATACTCGACGAGACCGATTCCGGTCTCGACATCGATGCCCTGCGCATAGTCGCCGGTGGAGTAAATAAACTCAAGACCGACCGCAATGCCACTATCGTCATCACACACTACCAGCGTCTGCTCGACTATATCAAACCTGACTTCGTGCATATTCTTTATAAAGGTCGCATCGTAAGGACAGGAGGCCCCGAACTCGCGCTCGAACTTGAAGAAAAAGGCTACGACTGGATCAAAAAAGAACTCGGCGAAACAGTATGAGCGCAATCGGTCAATACATAGAACTCTATGACAGCTATCGCGATATCATAGACAGCCGCAGTTGTGCGGTCATGAACGACAAGCGTGGAGCCGCATACCGTAGCCTCGTAAAGGCCCGAGCGCTACCCACCACACGCACTCCCGGTTATGAAAAGACATCGCTTGAGGAACTATACAGCCCTGACTTCGGCATCAATCTAAACCGCGCACGTCCTTCTATACCCGACGCACAGCGTCTGTTCAGATGCAACGTCCCGCTGGCAACGGCTACGACCGCCTTCGTGGTAAACGATGTTATGATGCGCATAGACAACGAGCGCCTGCCACAAGGGGTAGTATTCACATCGCTTGCCGATCCCTCGGTCCCCGGGCGCGAGATTATTGGCCGCTACTACGGCACCGTCGCCACTATCGACAATCCGGCCGTTGCTCTCAACACCATGCTCGTACAAGACGGCACCCTACTCTACATACCGGCCGGCATGAAACTTGAGCGTCCCATACAGATTGTCAATCTGCACTCATCGGCAGTGACAGATCTGTCGTTGCGACGTCTGCTTATCGTAATGGGTGAGAACGCCGAAGCCAATGTGCTCATATGCGACCATTCCATCAATCAGACCACAGATTGCGCGGCCAATGAAGTAGCTGAAATAATTCTCGAAAAAAATGCACGGCTTACACTTTGCGACATGGAAGAATCGTCGGCAGCCACTACTCGCCATTTCATGCTGTATGCCGATCAGCAGTCTGACTCGTCTCTCACCATCAACGGCATAACCCTTTCAGCCGGACTGACACGCAACGAGTACTACGCTTCTATGTCGGGTAGCGGTGCGTCTCTTCTACTTACCGGAATGGTTATCGGGCGAGACCGCCAGCACACCGACAATTTCACACGAATCAAGCACATAGCATCACACTGTCAATCAGCGCAGCTGTTCAAGTACATTCTCGACGACCATTCTACCGGCGCCTTCGAGGGAGACATTACGGTATGTCGCGATGCCATAAAGACATCGGCCTATCAGACCAACCGCAATCTTCTGGCGTCGTCAGAAGCAAAAATGCACAGCCAGCCACAACTGCTGATATACTGCGACGATGTGAAGTGTAGCCATGGAGCCGCTACCGGCCAGCTGGATGCCGACGCAATGTTCTACATGAGGCAACGTGGTATTCCCGAGAAGACAGCACGCAACATGCTCATGCAAGCGTTCATGGCCGATGTCATCGACTCCATACCTATCGCGACTCTGCGCGAACGACTACGCCACATGGTAGAGAAACGACTCCACGGCGAAGCGGCATATTGCTCCGACTGCTCACTCAACACTCCCGACGAACAGCCATGACCGACAATTTACCCACAGCCGAAACCATAGCATCTATCAGATCGCAATTTCCCGGCCTTGACCGCAGTGTATACGGCCGACCGCTGATATATCTCGACAACACCGCCACATCACAGACCCCACGATGTGTAGTGGAAGCCCTCTCTCATACGTATTACAACTACAAGGCCAACGTACACCGCGGCGTACACACACTGTCGCAAGAAATGACAGCTCTACAGGAAGCCACGCGAGAACAAGTCCGTGCTTTTATCAGCGCCGAATCTACCGAAGAGATAATATTCACCCGCGGGACTACCGAAAGCATCAATCTGGTAGCTGCATCGATGGGGCAATCTTTTACTGATGGAGCAGAAGTGATCGTATCGGTGATGGAGCATCACTCCAACATCGTACCCTGGCAACTGCTATCGCGCGACGGACGCCGCGTAACCCTGCGCGTAATTCCGGCCGACAGCAACGGTGTTCTTGACATGGACGCCTACCGGTCGTTGTTTAACGAACACACAGCAATGGTATCTGTGGCCCACGTAAGCAATGTTCTGGGCACGGTAAATCCGGTCAAGGAGATTACCGAAGAAGCTCATCGCCACGGTGTACCGGTACTCATTGATGGGGCCCAGGCTGTGAGTCACCGGCGCGTAGATGTAAACGACATCGGATGCGATTTCTATGCCTTTTCGGGCCACAAGATGTATGGACCGACAGGGGTTGGTGTCTTATATGGTAAAAAGGCTATCCTCGAAAAAATGCCCCCATATCAGGGCGGAGGCGAAATGATAGCTCATGTAACGTTTGAACACACCACCTATGCTGATCTGCCATACAAATTTGAAGCCGGAACTCCGGATTTTACAGGTATCGCAGCCTTCAGTGAGGCAATAAAATTTATGGAACATACCGGCTTCGACACCATAGAAGCCCAGGAATCACATTTACTACGCTATACTACCGAACGGATGCAAGCCGAAATACCCGGACTGCGTATCTACGGTAACGCTCCCGGCAAAGATGCCATCATATCATTTATGATAGGCCGCGCCCACCCCTACGATGTGGGAATGCTGCTCGACAAACTGGGTATAGCCGTCCGCACCGGTCACCACTGTGCCCAGCCACTGATGCATTCGCTCGGCGTCGAAGGCCTTGTAAGAGCCTCGTTTGCCATATATAACACAATTGAAGAGGCCGACGCTTTTGTCTATGCACTGCGCCGTGTGGCAGCTATGGTACAATAGCATCGCCCACAGTTTGTGTATATTTATACCACATAAGCCGTTTCGCTCTGATTTTCCGAGCGCAAAGCCTATCGTAATGTTGAGAATTTTAATTAACTTTGTGACGAAAATTGCATAAAACATGGAACGCAAAGTAAGAGTAAGATTTGCTCCGTCGCCTACGGGGCCACTGCACATAGGCGGTGTACGCACCGCTCTCTACAACTATCTGTTTGCCCGTCAGAATGGCGGAGATATGATTCTGCGCATCGAAGACACAGACTCAAACCGCTTTGTACCAGGCGCCGAAGACTACATAAACGAGTCGTTGGCGTGGCTCGGCATCAAGATTGACGAAGGTGTACGCGAAGGTGGCAACTACGGGCCCTACAAACAGAGCGAACGCCGCGATATATATCGCGACCACGTGAAACAGCTGCTCGACTCCGGACGTGCATATATCGCTTTCGACACCGCTGCCGAACTCGAAGCCAAGCGCAAGGAGATACCCAACTTCCAGTACGATGCCTCGACACGTGGCTCTATGCGCAACTCTCTGACACTCCCGAAAGAAGAAGTAGACCGACTTATAGCCGAAGGAGCACAATACGTTGTACGATTCAAAGTAGAACCCGGACGCGATGTAAACGTCGACGATATGCTGCGTGGTGTCGTAACCATCAACTCGTCAGTACTTGATGATAAAGTACTATACAAGAGCGCCGACGATCTGCCTACCTATCATCTCGCAAACATTGTCGATGACCACCTGATGGAAGTGACACACGTAATTCGCGGCGAGGAATGGCTTCCGTCGGCACCGCTCCACGTACTGCTATATGAGGCATTCGGATGGGCTGACACCGCTCCTCGGTTTGTACACCTGCCGTTACTCCTCAAGCCCGACGGAAAAGGCAAACTGTCGAAACGCGATGGCGACCGCCTCGGTTTTCCGGTTTTTCCGCTCGAATGGCACAATCTCGAGACTGGAGAAGTCGCATCAGGATACCGTGAATCGGGATATCTCCCCGAAGCCGTAGTAAACTTCCTTGCTCTACTCGGATGGAATCCGGGCGACGATGAAGAAATAATGTCGATGGAGCGTCTTATCGAAAAATTCGACCTACGCCACTGCTCCCGTGCCGGTGCACGATTCGACTATGAGAAAGGCCGTTGGTTTAACCACGAATATCTCATGAAGATGGATGACAATCAATTGGCTGCACTGTTCCGTCCGGTATTGGAACGCAACGGCATTAATCCGTCCAAATTTACCGACGAATACATAGCACGTGCCGTAGGCATGGTAAAGAGCCGCGTACACTTTGTCGACGAACTGTGGGCACAAGGCGGCTTCTTCTTCAAAGCCCCCGAATCATATTCCCCGAAAGATGTCAAGAAACGTTGGAACGAGCAAATGCCCGAAATTCTTACAGAACTTATCGGAGTAATAGAAGGTATCGACGATATGTCGAGCCAGAACGCAGAGCGCATTGTTCTCGACTGGATTGCATCTAAAGGCTATCATCTGGGCAACGTAATGAATGCTTTCCGACTTGCTGTAGTAGGCGAATGTCGCGGGCCTCATATGTTCGACATCACAGAACTTATTCCAAAGGAAGAAGTAATAGCCCGTATGCGTAAGGCAATCCGCGACATCACACCGGCGTAATCCCACAACTAATATAATATCCCCTTAAATTATACCTCATTAAACATGGAAAAAGCCGAAGTGAAGACCATCGATAAAGTGGTCATCCGATTTTCAGGCGATTCTGGCGATGGAATGCAGCTGGCCGGTAATATTTTTACCAACGTATCGGCCGGTATGGGAAACCAGGTATCGACATTTCCCGACTATCCCGCCGAAGTACGTGCTCCGCAAGGATCACTCAGCGGTGTATCCGGATTTCAGGTAAGCGTAGGTGTAGGCGTACACACTCCCGGAGACAAAGCCGACGTCTTGCTGGCGATGAATCCGGCCGCCTTGAAACAGAATGCACGTCACCTCAAACCCGGAGGAGTCGTCATTGTTGACATCGACTCATTCAAGGAAGCCGACCTTAAAAAAGCATTGTTTACCACCGCAGATCCCTATAAAGAGATAAATCTCAACGCTCAAGTGGTAGAAGTGCCAATAACGGCCATGACAAAAGCTGCGCTGGCCGAATCGGATCTCGACAACAAGTCGATACTGAAGTGCCGCAACATATTTGCACTTGGACTCGTGTGCTGGCTGTTCGACCGTCCACTCGAAGCGGCAGAGCGTCATCTTCACAATAAATTCGCTCGCAAACCCGCTGTTTACGAAGCCAATGTAAAGGTTCTACGCGCCGGCTACGACTATGGAGCAAACACACATGCCTCTGTATCGACCTACCGTATAGAGTCTGAATCAGTTAAGCCCGGAGTATACACCGACATCAACGGCAATACCGCCATTGCATGGGGACTCATCATGGCCTCGGAGAAATCCGGCCGACCACTGTTTCTCGGCTCATATCCCATCACTCCGGCTACCGACATTCTTCACGAACTGGCAAAACGCCGTGATCTTGGCGTAAAAGCCATACAGATGGAAGACGAGATTGCCGGCATATGCTCGGCTATCGGCGCCTCTTTTGCCGGCGACCTTGCCGCTACATCTACATCTGGCCCCGGACTGGCATTGAAAAGCGAAGGACTCGGTCTGGCCGTGATGGCAGAACTGCCGTTGGTAGTAATCGATGTTCAACGCGGAGGCCCGTCGACAGGACTGCCGACAAAGACCGAGCAGACCGACCTTTTGCAGGCCTTGTACGGTCGCAACGGAGAAAGTCCCGTAGCTGTGGTAGCACCGGCATCTCCCACCGACTGCTTCACTATGGCATTTGAAGCCTCGCGTATCGCCATCGAACACATGACGCCCGTCATACTGCTTTCAGATGCATTTATCGGCAATGGATCATCGGCATGGCGTGTGCCCGAACCCGATGAATATCCTGCCATAACACCACGCTATGTTCCCGAAGATATGACAGAGACATGGCGTCCCACCGACCGCGACGAGCACACAATGGCACGCTATTGGGCAATCCCCGGCACTCCTGGTCTCCAGCACCGCCTGGGTGGCCTCGAACGCGACTACACTACCGGCAACCTCTCTATCGATCCTGTAAACCACGAAAAGATGGTGAGAGCCCGCGCGGAAAAAGTAGCACGGATAGCCGACGATATACCGCCGCTGACCCTCACGGTAGAAAACCCGGAAGCCGACACGCTCCTCATCGGCTGGGGAGGCACATACGGACATCTATACAATGCAGCCGAAGACTTAAACGCCGGAGGCTATAAGGTTGATTTCGCACACTTCCGATATATAAATCCGCTACCTGCCAACACGGCTGAAATACTCTCACACTACAAAACCGTAGTATGCGCAGAGCTCAACACCGGAATGTTTGCCGATTATCTGCAGTCAAAATTCCCCGGATTACAGATAAAACGCATCAACAAAATTCAGGGTCAGCCATTCATGGCCAGCGAGATTGTTGATGGAGTAAAAAACATCATGGACTTATAAAAAGCAACCCAAACGATGGAAAACAACCAACCCACTGCCGCAGCTTTTAAGTCGGACCAGCCGGTACGCTGGTGTCCGGGGTGCGGTGACCACGCCATATTGAATGTACTCCACCGCGCCATGGCAGAAATCGGAGTACCACCTCACAAAACTGCTGTGATATCGGGAATCGGATGTAGTTCACGACTCCCTTACTACATGAACACTTATGGGTTTCATACCATACATGGTCGCGCCGCGGCTGTAGCCACCGGATTCAAAGTAGCCAACCCGGAAATGATGGTGTGGCAGATATCAGGCGACGGCGACGGACTCGCCATAGGTGGAAACCACTTCATTCATGCCGTACGCCGCAATGTCGACATCAATATACTGTTGTTCAACAACAAAATCTATGGCCTGACAAAGGGTCAGTACTCTCCTACCTCCGACCGGGGTTTTGTATCTAAATCGTCGCCCTACGGAACGACCGAAGATCCATTCATCCCGGCAGAACTCGTATTCGGAGCCCGAGGTAACTTTTTCGGGCGATCGATCGATGTCGAACTGGCCGTCAGCCAGGAAGTAATGTCGGCTGCCGGACGCCACCGCGGCACATCGGTAGTAGAGGTACTGCAAAACTGCGTCATATTCAACAACGGTATACACAATCGTATCACCGACCGTGAATATCGCGCAGACCGCACCATACATCTGCGCCACGGCGAAAAAATGCTTTTTGGCAAAGAGATGAACCGCGGTCTCGTACAGGATGGTTTCGGACTCAAAGCCGTAACCGTCGGAGAAGACGGATATACTATCGACGACGTATTGGTACACGACGCCCACTCCAAGAGCAATTTCCTGCACCAGCAGCTGGCTATGATGGACGGCGACACTCTGCCTGTAGCAATCGGTATCATACGCGACGTGGACGCACCTGTTTATAACGAAGGTATCGACGACCAGATAGCAGAAGTCCGTGCAAAAAAAGGCTTCAGCACACTGCGCGACATGATTCTCGCAGGCGAACACTGGACGGTAGAATAACGACCACAAATCGACAATAAAAAAAGTCACGGATGCTTGTCCGCGACTTTTTTTATTGGCATATTGTCAAGTCCTAAAATAGCGTTACACTAGAAAAGTAACGAAAATGGAAGAAA
>CAZOCO010000075.1:0-10790 GCA_964578325.1 uncultured Muribaculum sp. | reverse complement strand
TACTTCGGCCAGACGATAGACGTTGGCTTCGCGGGCACGATAGTCACCACCTTTTACTGTGTCGTAGAACAGACGGTATACCGAGTCGCCGTCGTTCTGATAGTTTTTGGCGGCGTTGATACCACCCTGTGCGGCGATCGAGTGTGCGCGACGGGGTGAATCCTGAATGCAGAAGTTGAGTACGTTGAAACCCAGTTCGGCCAGAGTCGATGCGGCTGAAGCGCCTGCGAGACCTGTACCTACAACGATTACGCTCAAGCGGCGTTTGTTGGCTGGGTTAACGAGTTTCTGGTGGGCCTTGTAGTTAGTCCATTTTTCAGCGACGGGGCCTTCGGGAATCTTGCTGTCGGCCGGGTTCATCACTTTGACTTTTTCTATATTGTTGTCCATAGTGTCGCAAAATTAATTTTGGGGTTCATCGAAACCTACCTCGTCGGGATTTACTTTAATGGGATTGCCCTTGAGATAATTAACAAAATCCATAACCTTTAGCCAGTTGGCGATGGTCTTTTTCTGATTTTCTACCATCTCCTTTGTGGCACCGTACTGCTGCATAAGCTGTGGATCGGCTTCGAGCATATCGATTTCCTGTTGTGCCTGTTTGAGGTCTGATTCAGAAGGAATCTGGTGGAAACTGAAACGGTCGGCAGGAATACCGACTACTTCTCCGATAGTGGCTTTATACTGATCGAGCAGTTCGGCGTTGGTCTTGTAGTAGTTCTGGTTGGCGTTTACAGAGAATACTACAGCCTGTGCGATGAAGCAAAGTACTACGAGCGAAGACCACCAGCATGCGATAGTTTTCAGGCGTGGAATCCAGGTATTGTTGTTCCAACCTGCACTCTGGAACATCGACCAGAAACCGTGGTTCATGTGGAACCACAGAGCGATGAAACCGATGATGTATACAACCGGAGTCCACCACATCTTGAATGCTTCCTGAATGAACAGTGTACCCATAGATGGCGGGATTACCGTTTCGCAACCGACAATTTCTACGAGCTGCATTTTTGCCCAGAATTGTACAAGATGTACTACAAGGAATGCGAGAACTACGATTCCGAGTACGAGCATGTTCTGTGACGACCATTCCACGCCAGCGGGTTTCTTAACCACAGCATAGCGGTCGTTGCCGCGAGCCTTACGGTTTTGTAGAGTGAGCCAGAGGGCGTAAATGATGTGAACGACAAATAGCAGAGCCAGACCTGCCGAAGCGATCAGAGCGTACCAGTTGGCACCTAAAAACTCACAGATCACGTTGTAGGCAGTTGGCCACACGATAGCTACGGCGTTCATCAAGCAGTGGAATGTCACGAATAGGACGAGACAGCATCCGGTGATTGCCATCACAAACTTACGTCCTACGGAAGAGCTTGTTAACCACATGGTAGTTGAGTGTTTTTAATTGATTATAAATGTTTTAATGAATGATTATACAGTAGGTGGCGCATAGGCGCTTCATTACGCGTTACAAATTTAAGACTTTTTATTGCGCTCTCAAAAAATTATTAAAGAAATTTTTCCGCAATGGTCGGAGCAAACGGGTTTGATCGTAATTCCGGTTTGTGGATTTATGATATTAATGTTATCTTTACGGAGTATTTGACATTTAATTGTATAGAAATAAAACTGGAATGCGACAATTGATATGGATGGTATTATTGAGTGCATCGGTGAGCGCATGCTTACCGACGAAGCGAGATAATATGATGGCCGTATGTCCGGCCGGATTTGAACATGTAATTGTGGGTGGAGAGCTTTCGGAACGCATCAACCGCAATTATGGCCGGATGGAAACACCGTTGTATCAACCTGCTTCCCTGTTCTGGACCGAAGAGGAGTCGGGCGGATGGCCTGCCGACAAAGAGGGCCGCACGATACTTGCGCTTGTTATGGATGCCCGGGCCTCCGGTCGGCAGCCGAAGTATCTCGATGAGATACTGACTCTGCTTCCCGAAAATCTTAACGAGCGGGGATACATGGGTACGATACATGACGATGTTGACGAACAGCAATTGTCGGGTCACGGATGGCTGTTGCGCGGATTGTGTGAGTATCATGAATGGACAGGCGACACTATAGTGCTTGATATGGCATGTAAAATTGCCGAGAATCTTTTTCTTCCGATAGGGCCTCGTATGGCATCTTATCCGATAGATGCCGAACGGCGTCGAAATGGAGTGGGCGACATGAGTGGTTCGACACAAAATACTGTTGACGGATGGCGTTTGTCGTCGGATATCGGATGTGTGTTCATCGGTATGGACGGACTGATACATTATTATAAGTATAACCGCGATCCGCGTATCAGGTCTTTGATAGAGTTGATGATCGATCGTTTCTTCCGGATAGACCTTGTCGGAATAAAAGCCCAGACCCACGCAACGCTGACGGCTCTCCGGGGTATTCTACGATATATGGATATTACCGGAGACCGTTCGCTATTACCCGAGGTTGAAAAGCGATGGAAACTCTATAAAGAGCATGGTATGACGGAGAATAATGAGAATTTTAACTGGTTTGACCGTCGTGATACATGGACAGAACCGTGTGCTGTCGTCGACTCGTATATGGTGGCTGTAAGGTTATGGCAATTGACCCGACGTGAAGAGTATATTGCCGATGCTGAACGGATATATTACAACGGATTGTGTGTAGCGCAGCGGGCCAACGGGGGGTTCGGTTGTGACAAGCCTCTGGGCGACGTATATTCAGATATATCCATTAATGCAGATGAAGCTCACTGGTGTTGCACGATGCGTGGCGGCGAGGGATTGGCACGTGTGGCCGAATCGTCTTATTTTGTCTCGGACGACACGATATTTATTCCGTTTTATCAGGAGAGTGTGCTTTCTCTGCCTGATAAAGGTTTGACACTTGTACAACATTCTGATTATCCGTTTGGTAAGGAGGTGGCATTTGATATAGTCTCAACCTCGGGCGAAAAAATAGTTTTGGCTTTTGGAATACGAGACTATATGACCGGATGTGAGGTCTTGCTCAATGGCGATAATGTCAACCAAGCGAAATCAAAGGGCTTTGTCATAGTTGACGAGGCTTTGAAGGATGGCGATAAAATTAGTGTTAGTTATGGCTTCAAACCGGAAGTTATGCCGGTTTCATGTGATAGCTTGTTATGCAAGGTAGTGTATGGCCCATTGGTTTTGGCGGCAAAAGGGTCACAGCGTTGCCGAGTGAAGGAGGATGCACAATTTGAACGTTTAGAAGAATCAAAGACGTTTGTGAATAAAGAGACTTGCGACACTTTTACTCCATTGTATCATATGATGTCGCCTTCTGTGTCGATTGACAGCGCATATTGCCGGTCGGTACTATTTAAAAGAAAGTAAGTCGGTAGTAGTGTCTCGATTGTATCGTGGTTTTGCTGTTTTATATGAAATTGGCTAAATTCGCGTCATAAAAGAGTTTCAGATAAGGAAGCTGATATTATATCTATGACAAGACGATTAAAGCGAATATTATATAGTATATGCGCGTTCTGGGTAATCGGTTTTTGCCTCGGACTGTGGTGCGGACACGCGCTGTGGTATAATCCAGCACCTCCTGCAGGGGGTGAACTGCTTGAAGAGGTATCGATTGACGATGAACAAGTAGAAGAGGATGAACCTGATGAAATTATAGCTCCCGACAGTGTGTCGGTGGAGGGCGATGATACCGACTATGACAGTTATCTGGATGAGATGCCCGAGGATAATATGGTTAAACTCAAGGTGCGTCCTATCGGGGGTACATTAGGTAAAGTGTTTAACGATAGTAATCGTGTACATCTGGATGCTGCATCGGAGATTGGTATTGACCCTATAGAGAGTATAGCTGACGCATGGAATCTGCGTCGGCCCGTGGTGAAAATACAGTCTAACCGACACTATGTGGTCGACCGTCTGACCCATTCATTGCCTTACCTTGTGCCGGAGGCTGCGAGGCTGCTTGACGATATCGGCAGCCGGTTTGCCGATTCATTGGCAGCACGGGGAGGTGGTGATTACAGGGTTAAGGTGACAAGTGTGTTGCGTACGCCGTCGACAGTGAAGCGCCTACGCCGTGTCAACCGTAACGCTACCAGTCAATCTGCTCACCAGTATGGCACGACGTTTGATATCAGCTATGTGAATTTTGCCTGCGGGGCATCGACCGACCGTAACCGTACACAGCAGGATCTGAAAAATCTTTTGGCCGAAGTGTTGCGTGATTTGCGCGATGAGGGCCGATGCTATGTTAAATATGAACGTAAGCAGGGATGTTTTCATATCACGGCTCGCCCAAGTGCTATAGAGGATGATAAATCTGAATTGACAATGACATTCAAGTAGATGGAGGGTCGTAAAATCATAGGCCGTGTGGCCAAATGGATAGGAATAGCGGTGGCTACAGTGATGGTGTTGGCCGTTGTCGCAGTGGGAGCGTGCGTGTGGATTTTGACACCATCCAGGTTGACTCCGATAGTGCGCGATATTGTAGCAGAGGCGTTGCCCGGTGCGGAGTTCAGTCTGTCGCGGGTTGAACTGACCTTCTGGAGTACGTTCCCGAAACTGTATATAGAGCTTGATTCAATAGCCATAGATAATTGTGATTTTCCGACATACGATGGACGCCGGGTGATGGCTGCCGACCGGATACGTGGAGGCGTGGATCTGACCGGACTTGCTGTAGGGCGATATAGTATATATGATGTGGAACTGACCGGCGTGAAATTCCATCTGGTTGCGCTGAATGATTCGATATCTAATATTTCGGCGTTGTTACCGCCCGACGATGAGGATGACATCGATGAGAGTCAGGCAGAGTTGCCGGAGTTTTCAATAAATCGCTTCGATATCACCGATTCGTTGACGGTGAGTTATCGCAATGTTGCCGATTCGCTGGCGATTACGCTTAAATTGCGGCCGTCTATGCTTATAGCCGGTAATAAAGATGGCTATGATATAGATATGCGGTCGAATGTGACGGCATGGCCATTTCATCCGCTTAATATAGATCGGCTTCGGGCTGATGTCAACGGACGTATAATATGGTCGGCAAATGCTCCAACTCGTATCAGCTTGGAGAATTTCTGTCTTAACGTTGGAGATATCCCTGTAAAGTTCTCGACTGAAGTGAATTTTGAGACACAAACAGAGATACTTTCGGGAAATATGGAATTAGGCCCGATGGCCTATGGTACGCTTCTGACTATGGTTGACGCCTCAAAGTTTCCTGAACTTAAAAAACTGGATACGGATATGGCTGTCAGAGTGACAGCAGCGCTTAAGTCGGCATATGTGGTTGGGCGTGATTCTTTAACTGTGCCTGATCTGACAGGATCGGTGGAGATTAAGGAATGTGAGGTAAATTATGACCGGTTGCATTTTACTGATGTCGCCCTGCTTGCTGATTTTGATATAGATGGTATGGATCTTGATAAGTCTGTTATAGATGTAAAAAAGTTTTCGGCAAGCGGGCGTGCTGCTTCAGCATCGTTTGGGGGTAGTGCTACGAATTTGTTTACAGATCCGCGTCTGTCGGGCAAGATGAAGTTGCAGCTTGCGCTATCGCGTCTGCCGAAGGCATTGTTGCATCGTATGGGTATGGAGGCGTCTGGAGATATATCGCTTGATGCCACAGGAAAGTTCCGTATGTCAGACTTCTCTCACGATAATTTCTATCGTGCCGATCTGAAAGGGCGCCTTGTATTTTCAGATTTAAACGTTGCCATGCCTGACAGTGGCGTGGTATTATATACTCGAAAAGCGGTATTCGGACTTGGAACACAGACTTCATATAAAGGGACTGAAGACCGTGTGGATTCGCTGTTGATGGCGGCGGTAGAGGTAGATACACTGTCGTTGACTTATGCCGGAAATAGCATAAGCATGACTGCCGTGAAAGGTGGCTTCGGCTGCGAGAACCGACCGCCGTCATCTGATACTACGGCTATCGTACCGCTTGGCGCCGGTCTAAAGATAAAAAACCTTAATGTGGTGTCGGCAGATTCTGTGAAGATACGTATGCGTGGAGCGTCGGTTGCTGGTCGAGTGCAGCGTTACAGAGGCGACAGCCATGTTCCACATATAAGCCTTACAGCGTCGGCGACATCTATAGTCGGCTCTGATGGACATAGCTTTATCGGTTTGCGTGGTAGTGAAATTTCAGCTGATGCACATCAACGCGTGAGACAGACTCACTTCCGTAGCGACTCGATACGCCATCGTGGTCAGCGGCGACAATATGTGCCTGCAGACACTGTAAATACCATAGAGTTTGCTGACAAGGGTGTTGCCGAGTTGTTTAACCGATGGAAAGTTACGGGAAGTATCGCGGCCCGTCGAGGTATGATGTATACACCTGTGATGCCGATACGAAACCGCATAACCGATCTCGACCTGAAATTTTCGACCGACAGTGTGGTGCTTAATAGCCTGAAGTATAAAGGTGGCCGCTCTGACTTTGCTGTTACCGGCACGATTTCCAATATACGCAAAGCGTTGAACCGCCGGGGCGACATGGTAATAAGATGCTCTATTGCCAGCGACACTCTTGATATAGATCAGTTGCTGCATGTGGCAGCGCAAGGATCGGCGTATATGTCAGGTGATACTACGGTGGTGGCTGGGGTGACAATGGATGATATAGACCTTGGTGCCGATGCGGGTATTGATACAGATGCGCAGCTTACGGCAATACTTATTCCGACAAACATAGATGCTGATCTGGACGTTACAGCAAAAAATGTGCTTTACGACCGGCTCCCAGTACATGATTTCAGCGGCTGCCTGATGATTAAAGACGGAGCGATGAATCTTCGCGAACTGCGTGCACAATCGGGAATAGGTGGTGTAAGTCTGTCGGCTCTGTATTCGGCTCCGTCGCGAAATGACATACGCTTCGGCATAGGATTGCAGCTCGACAGGATAGACGTACATAACTTCATAGAGCTTATGCCGGCCGTCGACTCAATAATGCCGCTACTTGGTAGTTTCAATGGTATAATTAACGCCGATATAGCCGCGACAGCCGATGTGGATTCGTTGATGAACATAGAGCTTCCTTCTCTCGACGCCGTAGTGAAGCTCAGCGGCGACTCATTGAATCTGCTCGACGCCCAGACGTTCAGGACTCTGAAAAAATGGTTGCGATTCAAGGGTACCAACGATAATCAGATAGAGCATATGGAGGTGGAGATGCTTATACGCAACTCTACTATGGAGATATTCCCGTTTGTGTTCAACTTCGACCGTTATCGTCTGGCAGTAATGGGTACCAATGATCTTGACCTTAATTTCAAGTATCATGTGTCGGTGCTGAAGTCGCCTATACCGTTTAAATTCGGGCTGAACCTATCGGGTAATCCAGACAATATGAAGGTGCGCTTTGGTGGAGCGAAGTATAAAGAGGGTATGGTTGGACAGAGTGTGGCGCTTGTCGACACGACACGTATCAACCTGCTTGAGGAAATGCAGCGTATATTCAGCGCGGGAGCGTCTAAACGCCGTCTTGATAGTCTGAAAGTAAACCGTACTCCAAAATATTCCACGACAGATGCGGGTGACACTGCGCTTTCGCATGCCGACTCTATAGCTATGATTAGAGAAGGACTGATCGAACTGTCGGACAGCGTGGCCGGAACTGATACAGAAAATAAAACATTAAAAAAGAAATGACACTGAAAGATTCTATAGTCCGTTATTGCGGACGCCACTCAATAGACCATATTAATGTAAAAGCGGCATTGATTGATATGGACGGTACTCTTTATGACTCTATGCCACATCATGCGGCCGCGTGGGTGCGCATGATGGCTGAAGAAGGATGCCCAATAAAGCCCGAAGATATTTATCTTAACGAGGGAATGACCGGTGTGGCTACTGTAGATATGCTTTTTAATCGTGAGTTTGGACATGGTACTACTAAAGAGCACGCAGCAGAGCTGTACGCGCGCAAGGCCGGATATTTTGCCGAGATGCCTCCTGTAGAGGTGATAAAAGGAGCCGGAGAAATGATTGACAAGTTTCTTTCGCACGATGTGACTACAGTACTGGTAACAGGCTCGGCACAGGGAACTACGCTCGGCCGACTCAACGATGATTTTCCCGGTGCGTTTCCGGAAGACCGACGTGTCACTGCCAATAATGTGTCGCGTGGCAAACCGTTTCCCGAGCCATATCTAAAGGGGATGTCGATAGCCGGAGTAAAGCCGGAAGAGTCTGTCGTGGTAGACAATGCTCCGCTCGGAGTAAAAGCGGGTGCTGATTCCGGTGCATTTACTATCGGAGTGACTACAGGGCCTATACCGGAGTCTGCGCTATATGATGCCGGAGCCGACTATGTGTTCGGATCGATGGATGCTCTTGTTGCCGGTTTAAACGAATTGCTGGAATCGCGATGAGTCAGGAGTTGATTTTTACAAACGATGTGTCGCAAGTTTTGCGACATGAGATAGCACGGATATCGCCCGACAAGGTCTTTGTATTTGTAGACCGTAATACTTGTGAATATGTGTTGCCGCAGATAGAATTGCTCCCGGCATACGAAGTGGTGGAAATGGAAGCCGGCGATGAAGCCAAGACTCTCGATACGGCAGCGGATGTGTGGCGTGCGCTGACTGACGGTGGTGCTACCCGACACTCGCTGATGGTAAACATTGGCGGTGGCGTTGTGACGGATTTAGGCGGATTTGTCGCCGCGACGTTCAAGCGCGGTATCCGTTTTATCAATGTGCCCACTACGTTGCTGGCAGCAGTAGATGCCTCGGTGGGTGGAAAAACCGGCATAAACTTTTGTGGACTGAAGAATGAGATCGGCGTGTTTGCAGAAGCCGAGAGTGTCATTATTTCTACCGTGTATTTTGCTACATTGCCACGAGAGGAATTGCTGTCGGGTTATGCCGAGATGCTGAAGCATGGTATGCTTTCTGGTCGCGACGAGGTGACTGAACTTATGTCGAAGCGACCGGAGGAGTTTGGCGCGGATGATATGCTGTCGATGTTGCGACGTTCGGTGGCGGTAAAGGAGGGTGTGGTTGCCCGAGACCCGAAGGAAAAAGGTGAACGTAAGGTTCTTAACCTTGGACATACAGTTGGGCACGCTATCGAATCGCTGGCATTTCGGAAGCATCATCCTGTAGCCCACGGATATGCTGTGGCATGGGGAATGCTGACGGAATTGGTGTTAAGCCATATGGAACTTGGTTTTGACTCAACGCTGTTGCATGTATATGCTGACTATGTTGCAGAAAACTACGGCGCGCCGTCGATCGATTGTGAAGATTACCCGGATCTGCTTGAGCTGATGGGGCATGATAAAAAGAATATCAGAGCCGGAGCATACAATTTTACATTGTTACGTCAGCCCGGCGAAGCCCTTTACGACAGGATAATTACTGACAAGGACACCATCATGACCGCACTGGATATAACTCGCGATCTGTTGCATGCGTAAGGGTGGAAAAGATGCGTCAACTGTGGCTTTTTTGAGAAGGTATGTATGTGAAGTCGGGGAAAATCCGTAACTTTGCATGCTGAAAAATAGTACTATCATTATATGCAGAACTTACGCAACATTGCTATCATTGCCCACGTAGACCACGGTAAAACTACTTTGGTGGACAAGATGCTGATGGCCGGTCACCTTTTTCGTGATAATCAATCGACCGGCGAACTTATCCTTGACAATAACGATCTTGAACGCGAACGCGGTATAACAATTCTGTCGAAGAATGTCTCGATAAACTATAAGGGATATAAAATCAATATAATCGATACTCCCGGGCACGCTGATTTCGGTGGCGAGGTAGAGCGCGTGCTCAATATGGCCGACGGCTGTCTGCTGCTTGTAGATGCTTTTGAAGGCCCGATGCCACAGACTCGTTTTGTGCTTCAGAAAGCCATACAGATGGGTCTGAAACCGGTAGTGGTAGTCAATAAGGTAGATAAGCCTAACTGTCGTCCCGACGAAGTGCAGGAAATGGTATTCGACCTAATGTTTAATCTCGATGCTACGGAAGAACAGCTCGATTTCCCCACTATATACGGTTCGGCCAAAAACGGATGGATGTCGACCGACTGGCGCAAGCCTGCCGACGATATTACAGCAGTTCTGGATGCTATCATTGAGTATATCCCGGCACCCAAGACTCTTGAGGGGGATGCGCAGATGCTGATCACATCGTTAGACTTCTCAAATTATGTAGGTCGAATAGCTGTAGGACGAGTTCACCGCGGTACCATACGCGAAGGTATGGATGTCGTGCTTTGTAAACGCGATGGTTCTGTGTCGAAACAGCGTATTAAGGAGCTGCATACATTTGAAGGTATGGGCCGTAAACGAGTGTCGGAGGTTAGTTCCGGCGACATATGTGCGCTTGTCGGTCTCGACGGCTTTGAGATCGGCGATACTGTGTCGATACCTGAAAATCCCGAACCGCTGCCCCGCATAGCGATAGATGAACCTACAATGTCGATGACATTTACCATAAACGATTCGCCCTTCTTTGGTAAAGACGGTAAATATGTTACATCGCGTCATATTGCCGAGCGCCTCGAACGCGAACTCGACCGCAACCTGGCGCTTCGTGTCACTAAAGCCGACCATGAAGATGTATGGACGGTGTACGGACGTGGTGTGCTTCACCTGTCGATCCTTATCGAGACTATGCGTCGCGAGGGCTACGAGCTTCAGGTAGGTCAGCCGCAGGTAATTATAAAAGAGATCGACGGAGTGAAGTGTGAGCCGGTGGAATTGCTTACCGTAAATGTGCCTGAAGAGTATTCAAGCAAAATAATCGATATGGTCAC
>CAZOCO010000074.1:0-10969 GCA_964578325.1 uncultured Muribaculum sp. | reverse complement strand
CGGGAGAGTAGGTAACCGCCCCCTTCACCGGAGACCCGACAGGACACCAGTCCCGCCGGGCCTCTTTTTTTATATAAACTTTCCACCCGTTTTTACCGTTGATTTTATATAGGATTCATTAACTTTGTATTTAGAAAATTTGTATCGATGATCGAGCGTATCATTATTCTTGAGAATGTAGATCCCGTAAGCTTTTACGGTGTTAACAACAGCAACATGCAGCTTATACGCAACCTGTTTCCGAAGTTGCGCATGGCGGCGCGCGGTCAGATCATAAAGGTTATAGGCGATCCCGACGAAACCACAGAGTTTGAATCGAAGATCCGGAAGCTCGAGGAATATTGCGCTACATATAATAAACTCACTGAAGAGGTTATTCTCGATGTAGTGAGAGGTGAGGCCCCGCAAGAGCTCAAACGCGACGACGTAATTATATACGGAGTAAATGGTAAGCCTATCAGTGGTCGTACTCCCAATCAGCAGAAACTTGTGGAGACTTTTTCTCGCAACGATCTGACATTTGCGCTTGGTCCTGCAGGAACAGGGAAGACTTATATTGCCATTGCATTGGCTGTGCGCGCTCTGAAAAACAGAGAGGTGAAGAAGATAATTCTTTCTCGTCCGGCTGTAGAGGCCGGCGAAAAACTGGGATTCCTTCCCGGCGACATGAAAGATAAGATAGATCCGTATCTACAGCCGCTCTACGACGCACTTGAAGATATGATCCCCGCTGTAAAGCTTAAGGAATATATGGATACAAAGGTTATCCAGATTGCCCCGCTTGCATTTATGCGCGGTAGGACTCTTAACGATGCCGTCATCGTGCTTGACGAAGCACAGAATACTACTACCCATCAGATAAAGATGTTCCTGACGCGTCTCGGTATGAATGCCAAGATGATTATTACCGGTGACGTGACGCAGATAGATCTGCCGCGTTCCGTACGTTCCGGCCTGGTCCAGGCGCTGAATGTACTCGACGGTGTTCCCGGTATCGGACGCGTGGAATTCGGTAAAAAAGATATCGTGCGCCATGCTTTGGTACAACGTATCGTCGAGGCATACCAGCGGTGGGATGACGAACATACACCCGGTGATAATACAGCCGAATAGATAATATTGAATAAACCAATCAAAATATAAGATATGAGCAAGACTTTGACCCGCACTGACTTTAATTTTCCCGGACAGAAGAGTGTTTACCACGGAAAGGTACGCGATGTGTATGATATCAATGACGATCTGATGGTAATGGTCGCCACCGACCGTATTTCTGCATTTGATGTCATTTTGCCAAAGGGAATCCCCTCTAAAGGTCAGGTATTGAATCAGATCGCATGTAAGTTTCTTGATGCTACCGCCGATATCGTTCCCAACTGGAAACTTGCTACTCCAGACCCGATGGTTACTGTCGGTCTGAAGTGTGAAGGATTCCGCGTTGAGATGATCATACGCGGCTATCTCACCGGTAGTGCATGGCGCGAATACCAGAGCGGAGTAAGGGAAATCTGTGGTGTCAAACTGCCTGAAGGTATGAAGGAGAACGAACGCTTCCCCGAGCCTATCATCACTCCTACCACCAAGGCAGAAGCCGGTCACGATGAAAATATATCGCGTGAGGAGATTATCGCGCAGGGTATCGTAAGCAAGGAAGACTACGAGACTATGGAGCGGTACACACGTGCCTTGTTTAAGCGTGGCTCTGAAATAGCAGCCTCCAAGGGCCTGATACTTGTTGATACCAAGTATGAGTTTGGTAAGCGCGACGGGAAGGTATATCTTATCGACGAAATACATACCCCCGACTCGTCTCGTTATTTCTATGCCGATGGCTACGAAGAGCGTTTTGCCAAAGGTGAACCCCAACGCCAGCTCTCAAAAGAATTTGTACGCCAGTGGCTTATCGAAAATGGTTTTATGGGTAAGGCCGGTCAGCAAGTACCCGAAATGACTGATGAATACTGCCAGTCGGTAGCTAATCGCTACATCGAACTTTACGAGCATATCACCGGCGAACAGTTCCAGCCTGCCGCCGACGAGGATCTGGCCGAACGAATCAACCGTAATGTTACGGAATACCTGAATACCCATAAAGACTGATGGAGTCGTCAGGAGCCGAAAAAATAAATCCGTATCGCGATGACCTGCGCCCCAAAACGGCGCAGGTGCGCGATATGTTTGATAATATCGCTCCGGCATATGACTTTATGAACCGTATGATGACGCTCGGCATTGATAAGCTGTGGCGTCGCAAGGCTGTGGGAATGTTGCGGCGTCATCATCCACAGCATATACTCGATGTTGCTACCGGTACAGGGGATCTCGCAATTGCATTGGCACGCCGATTGTCGCCAGAGACAATTACCGGTGTTGATTTAAGCGAGAATATGATTAATATCGCGCGACAGAAATCAGCAATGGAATCTGAAAGCGACACGATGTTTGATTTCCGCGTAGCCGATTGTCTGGCACTGCCGTTTGCCGACAATACATTCGATTGTGTGACGGTGGCCTATGGTGTGCGCAATTTTGAACGTTTGCTCGACGGTTATCGGGAAATGTACCGCGTGATGAAACCTGACGGCATATTATGTGTAATAGAACTGTCAACCCCCGTCAACCGATTTGTGCGGCCCCTCTACAATCTTTATACCCGCCGCCTGATACCATTGGCCGGGCGACTTGTGTCGCACGATACGCGAGCCTATAGCTATCTGCCAGAAAGTATCGAGGCTGTAGCACAAGGCCCAGAAATGACTGCACTAATGACCCGCGCCGGATTCCGCAATGCCACTTTCCGCCGACTCACTTTCGGAGTCTGCACCATCTACCTCGCCAAAAAATAACAACTCCCATTTTGAATCCACTCCTTTGAGAGTGTAGCAGTGCGATCACTTTTGTCTGTTTGAGTGCGGTAGTATTTACTAATAATAGGAAATTAATAGTGCGAAAATTGTCAATTATTATGCCTTTCCACACTGATTGACAAGGAAAGGATGATAGTAATAATGTTTCAGACCAAAGAAATTCAGAAATTGGCGTATTACCTATTTGAGAATATAACAACCACCAGTAGTATGTTTGTTTGCGTATAATTTTCTGTAAAAATATGTATGTACGTTAATATTCGTGCTAATTTTTTGTCAGGTTCTTATGCTTTTGCCTATGAAAGGAATTATTTCTTTTTTAGTTACTAAAAAAATGGGATAAAACCACATTTTTCTATTGGTATATTTGCCAATTTAAAATTGTTGTAGTATCTTTGTGGAAAATTTTTTTCAATATGTTAATTTCTTTCATAACATTTAATCCAAAGCCGAGAAACCAAAGTGAAATACTTGTTGGTTGGGACTCCGGAGAGACAACTAGTTTATTGTTTAACACGATATATCCTTTACAAGTAAAAGAATATTATAAAAAAGCTATATATGAATTGTTTGAGAAACAACATGATATTTCCTCATTTGATGAATTATTCGGACTATTCTCATGGTGGTTTGCTAAGCATCATTTAATAATGCCGATATCTGTTGTGACATTTTGTAATGATAATAGAATACGAATAGGTGCAAGAATTAAAGCAATAAGAGAGGAACAGAATATGGATGCTAAACAACTATCCTTAATTACGGGTATAGATGCGGCAAATATTTCCCGAATTGAACAAGGAAAATATTCTGTGGGATTAGATGTTATATCTAAAATTGCAAATGCGCTTGGATATAAAGTAGATTTTGTTAAAAATAATAATATTGTTATGAAACCATTATCAATTCATCTTGGTAAACAAAGCGATAGCTTTGAATACCTGCAGTGTCTATGTGAGGCTGAAGCCCAAAAATTATGTAAAACGATAGATCTTTCAATTGGAGAAAAGAAAGAAGTTGCATTTTGGACTGATGGTATTTCTGAACTTATTGGTATCGCGAAATTTGTAAAGACTAAAGAGGGTGACGTTTCTTATGATATAGATTATTCTCAAAATACATTATAACTTATAGTATGAAGCGATTATTTTGGGTATTGATAGCTTTTTTTGTGTGTTACGGGATATCTGCAAAGAAATTATTTATTGAGATGGAGTTTAGTAAGAACTCTATAAAAATTGATGATGGTACTAACAAAAAAAGTATAATCCTCAAGGATTCAGTAGGTAATGATATTAAGTTTAGGACTCTAATCGGAGCATTAAATTATATGTCACTACAGGGTTGGGAATTGATTGACGTGAAGCCTATTGTTTCGGGAGGTGGAGCATCCAATGCTTATTGTGGTTATAGTTCAACAAGCACAGACATATATTACATATTTAGTAGAGAGGTCTCTGATGACGAGTTGAAAACTATTGTAGATAAAAGTTATAAGGAACAATAGTAGGAAAAGATTGAAGATGATGTTTTTTGTCTTCAATCATCGGGGAGGAGTCCCGGACGTAGGCGTCGGGTGCGCTCGATGGCCTGCTCGTGTTTCCATGCGTCGATTTTGGCCTGATGGCCTGACAGTAGTATGTCGGGAACGCGCCACCCTTTGTATTCTGCTGGACGAGTATAGATCGGTGGAGCAAGCAGATTGTCTTGAAATGAATCTGATAGAGCCGACTGTTCGTCGCCTATTGCTCCCGGGATAAGGCGTACTATGGCATCGGTAATGATGATGGCTGGCATTTCGCCGCCGGTGAGCACATAGTCGCCGATTGTTATCTCGCGTGTCACCAGATGTTCGCGTATGCGGTAGTCGACACCTTTGTAATGCCCGCAAAGAATGATGATATTGTCGAGCAGCGACATGGCGTTGGCCATGGGTTGTGTGAGCTGCTCCCCGTCGGGCGAAGTGAATATCACTTCATCGTAGTGACGCTGTGATTTCAGGTGTGAAATGCATCGGTCGACCGGTTCTATCTGCATCACCATGCCGGCTTCTCCGCCAAAGGGGTAGTCGTCGACTTTGCGGTGTTTGTCGAGCGTGTAGTCGCGCAGATTGTGTACAACTATTTCTGCGAGACCTTTGTCTTGAGCGCGCTTAAGTATGGAGCAGTTAAGCGGAGACTCAAGCATTTCCGGGAGAACGGTTATAATATCGATGCGCATATTGTCAGAGTATAATGAGTAATGAAATATATGACAGGAGCAGGACTCCGATCAGAATCCATGATACATACCGACGCTGTGGCCACGATGCATATGCCAGATATACCGACAGCAGCACGTAAAGCGGAAAGCACAGCATGATGCCGTTGTCTTCAGCAATATGGGTGAGATATGCCGGCGTGGCAAGCAGTGGCAATGAAAGTATAATCAGTAGTATAATAAACCATACTGGCCGGTGTATGCGCGGATCTGGGTTCATGATTTTTTTTCTTTTGTTTTACGATATGCTTCTACGGTTTTTTTCATTCCGTCGGCGAGGGAATGTCGGGGAGAGAATCCGAAGTCGCGGATGGCTTCGGCCGGGTCTGCACTCCAGTTGCGTTGACTCAAAATCTTGTATTTGTCGCTGTTGAGTGTCGAAGTCTTGCATCGTAAAAGCGCGATTTTTTCGGATATGAAGCATACCGGTTTTACTATGAACAGAGGCAAGTATACCGGTACGACAAATTTACGGTCGAGCAGACTTTTGATAATCGAGGTTACAGCTTTCGACGAGTAGCTTACAGGCTCTGAAATAATGTATTTCTTGTGAACTTTAGCCCGTTCAAGAGCGTCGAACATGGCTGCCGCGAGATCTTCAACGTATATGAATGAAAGGAGCTGTTTGCGTAGTCCTACTCTGAAATCCACACCGCGGTCGATAGCCGATATCATCATTGCGTAGTCTTTGTCGTGTGGGCCGTAAACTCCGGTAGGCCGGAAAATAATCCAAGGTATATCGGGCGACAGGTCGAGCAGGGTTTCCGCTTTGATTTTAGATGTGCCGTAGCGTGTGTTGGGAAATGGAATTATGGTGTCGACGTAGGGGGTGTAGCTTTTTTCGTCGTGTGGCCCCAGTGCGCTCAACGACGACATGTAGAGCAACCGCTCGGGTATGAGCGCCGAATCGCGTATCGCAGTGATGAAGTTTTGCAGGTATACGCAGTTTATCCGGTTGAAATCGGCATAATTGGCGACTTTAGTCGCACCAAGATTGTATATGATCCAATCCCAGCGCCATTGCGCGTTGTCGGTGGCCTGCAACAGAGCTTGCGCGATCCGGTCGGGAGAATCGTAGTCAAGTACAACGAATTTCAGGCGTGAGTCGGTGAGAAACCGTCGGGAGGTAGATTCGCGCAGTCCACACCATACTTCGCATCCGCGCCGCAGAGCTTCCTCAGCAATAAATCCGCCGATAAAACCACCGGCACCTACAATGAGTACACGTTTCATATAGATGATATATCGGCTCTTCGGGCCTTGTTTGATATTGTTAGATCGCGTTGTCGCCGGGTAGTTGGGGCCGGGTCTGGTAGTGTATCGGCTACCGAAGCCGTATCTGCGGCAGGTTGATGAGTTCCGGGTTGGAAATCTGATGCCGGGAATATACCGGTGGGATTGTATACTGTGTACCGGGTCATACGGTCGTTTGACTCAAATCCGTATCCTTCGATAGTGCGGTCGGCTCGTTCGATATGTATAAACGAGTCAGAATAAATCTTATTGTCGCGCTGACTCCAGAACAGCTGTGGAGTAAGGAATTTTTCGCCGATTGAGTTTACGATATTTACATGCCCGTCGAGGCGCCATAACTGGTCGTTTTTGAAGTATGTGGCCGAGTCGCATATTACAGTGGCATCGATATTGTATGCCGTGTCAAATTTCTCAATCAGCATTCCGTCGGGAAATCTCCATACCGGCACCTTCGCCTGGTCGAATACCATCCAAAGCGACGATGTGATGCGATAGCGTGTATATCCGGAATCTGAAATCATAGTGACTACGTCGGTTGTAGTCATAGTGGGAGTCTTGTCGTAGTCGACGTTAAGATCAATTTTGTCGGAGATACCGCGCTCCGTGCAACTGCCCGCAAACATCAATGCCATAAGCATCACTACGGGCATCCGCATCATCTTAATAGATCTTGCTCTTGAAGAACCAGCGTTCATTGAAGTTTATGCCCAGAGTGACAGTCATGTAATTTTCGCTTACCAGTGCATTTGGCTTACCCTGACGGTGTCGCCACTCTATGCCCAGATTCAGCACGGTTTTTGAACCGGGAGCCGGAAGTCCGAAACCGAGCGATGCGCCATATTCCTTGACACTGTTGTCGCGTACGTTAAGATAGGAGTTTTCGTAGAATCCGCCGGCGCGATAGTTTACGCGCTGAATCCACAATCCTCGTGATTTGGGGGTGTATTGTACACCGGCAGCAGCTTTCCAGCGGTCATTAAACTTCATCTTGGCGTTTTCTTCGCCGATTACAGCATATTTGGCATTTTTCCATGGCTGATATGTGAAGTCTGCCTCTACCATCAGACGCTCGTTCCATTGCCAGTTTACACCTACACCATACAGAGTGGGGATAGAGTATCGTCCGCCCATACGGTCATATCCTATAGTGTCGGGCTTTGAGTCATTGTTTACATCGTATTTCAGTCCCCAGGAGTGTCCGGCAAGATCGTGTCCTGGAGTTATCGTAGCGCCTACGGTGAATGCATTCTTGTTGTTAAGTCGGAATGAGTATTGTGCACCAAACTGCAACAGGTAGTCACGAACTTCCATCACGGTCTGGAACATCGCCGACGAAGCATTTACCGTGCTGATAGTGTATGTGGAGTTGGTTGTGGTTCCGAAGAGATACGATATGTTTACACCAGCAGTGAGGCCATTGTAGATTTTACCTGCAAATCCGGCATATAGTTGGTTGAGACCGCCAGATCCCGAACGTGTAACAATGCCGTCGGTGATTGAGGATCCGAATGAGTATCCTACCGACGAATATGGCAACAGTCCGATGCTTGCGCCGAAGCGTTTTCCGATAGGAAACTGCATGGTGATATAATCGAGTCCTCCGCCGATTTCGTTGCCGGAGTTGCGGGTGCCGTCTTTCAGAGTTTCCCACCGCCACTCTTTGGTCAGACTCAATCCCATATCGAACAGGAATGTGAGAGAGTCGGTATCGGCATAGCTTGCAGGGTTCATGACGTTGATAGTACGTCCGGTTGACATGGCGTATCCGACACCTCCCATTGCTCGCTGTGCAGATGTAGCGTTGTCGCGAAGTATACCGTAGCCGTAACGTGAATATGCCGTCATCGGATTTTGTGCCGTGGCATCGATTATTGCCATAGCGAATACTGCTGCGGCTATTGCGATAAATCTATTTAATCTGTTCATTATATAAAAGTATGCTGTTAAGACCAATATTTACAAGATCGGGTATGAGTGCTATCGAGGCGCTGCCAGAGGAGAGGTGTTTGTACAGCAGAGCAGCATCGCCTCCGGTGAGAATTGTCTGGACTTCGTTTCCGGCAAGCCGACGGAAGTGTTCTATTTCACCAATTACGCCTCCGACTACACCTGCGCGTATTGCTTCATCGGTAGAGTTTCCCCACGTAGGCAGGTCGGAGTCGGTCTCGACATCGACCATAGGTAGCCGGGAGGTCATGTCGTGTAGAGCCTTTGCCCGCATCCATAGTCCCGGAGCAATATTTCCACCGGGAAAGTGTCGGTCACGGGTAAGGATGTCGTAGGTGATAGCAGTCCCGGCATCAATTACCAGACATTTACGTCCGGGATATAGCTCTGCCGCTCCGGCTACAGCCGCAACCCGGTCGCGGCCGAGTGTGGATGGCGTGGCATAGTCTATCTCGATAGGGAGCGGTAGTATGGATGTCAATTCATATAGTCGGTCTACATGCCTACGTAATGTCGCCACAATACCTTCGCCGTGACGGCTTACCGAACAATATATAGCACACTGTGGATGATACTCATTGACAATACTGAAGATGTCAGATTCGGTAAAACAGTCGAAACTTGATACAAAGACAAGGCGGGTGTCGTCATAGACACTCACTTTAGCACGGGAATTACCCTGGTCGATAATCAGATTTCGAGCCATTTCAAAGGCAAAATTACGAAATATCAGCGAATAAATTGAATTTTAATGGCGCAAAGTTACTTGTCGTGGCTTATCTTCGGGGTAATAATCGAGGTATAGACAATTATCGCTGCTCCCGCAAGAGTGAAGGCCAGCCAGTCCTGACTGCCGGCACCAGGCCAGAACAGCATTACAGCCCCTACACAAAAGAATATCGAGGCCCATACGCTGATGCGCTGCAAGCGACGCGCGCGTAGAGTGTCGGCAACAGGCCGCTGCATCATGCGGGCTATCAGCGAGAGCAGGGCTCCGGAGGCATATACCCACCTCATGATGGACATGTGCGGGCGGTCGAGTGGCGGAATAAGAGATACGGCGATCATTATCAGGGCGAGGTTTGCTATCCATGCCCACAGAGTCTGATTTTTTAGATTCATTGCATAAGGAGATTAATCGACGATATATACATCTTCGTTTTGGCGTTGCATATGGTAGTTTTCGCGAACCACTCTTTCGAGAGTCTCGCGGTCGGTGTCGAGGGCTTTGTTGAGATTCCGGTAGTAGTTCATCGAGTCTTTTGCGAGTCGGATCTCCTCTTCGAGTTCGTCAATACGGCTTTGCAGTTCCCATGATCTGGAAAAAGAGTTTTCATTGAAAAACAGGATGGTAACCGCAAATGCTGCTACTGCGACGAGGGTGAGCGACAGGTATCGTCTTGACCACAATATGGTATCTTTGAACTTATTTTTCATAATCATTGTCACAAAGATAGCCAATCATAAGAAACTTTTCAAGGATTAGGTGGTTTTAGTGGTAAAAAACTCTCCCTATTGTTTATGTCAAACTCGCGTTGTTTATATATGGGTTGTCCCCTGAAAGGTTGTCTGATAGGCCTTTCAGGGGACTGTAAGAGAGAGTTATGGCTTTATTTGAAAGTTAGTTTTGCTGGAATGAGGTTATGGTGCCGTTGCCGTCGAATATGATACCGTCGAAGAGTACTTCGTCGACCTCCACATTGTAGTGGTCATCAGAATCCATCCATACACTTTCGATGCTGTCGGAATAACCATCATTGACCAGCTCGCGGTAAGCCTTTTTGGGGAGCAGACGCTCAACAAGGCGGGCCGGAAGGGTCTGGTCGTCGCGTGCATCGACTTCGAGCCAGTTGCCTTTATGGTCGAAAACTAATTCAGTGCCGTCGCCAAGTTCAACCTCATAGTTTCCCGAAGGAGTTTCTTGTTCGCATTCGGTGATACGTTGGAATTTAAAATTCTTGTGGATGAAATCTTTGGCTTTGGCAGGCAGGTCAACATCATCTACCGATGCGCGGCCATTGATGAATATACCTGGTGCAGATCTGTTGATGTCGGGGACTTGTGCCTCTGCGGTCATACCACATCCGGCTACGAATATTGCGGCGAATAATGTTGCTATAAGTTTCATAAATTTAGGTTTTTAAGAGTCTTTGTAATATAAACGTAACATTGCGGCCTATTGTTCATGACGAAAGTGAATATATTTGATAACAGTGTGGATATCAGTGGTAATTTCTCTGAAAAAAATATTGATGTATCAGTACTGCCGCCCTCATTCGGCACCATGTATAACCGTTGATGCGGTGTTAAAGAAAAATTTCCGTAATTTAAACGGATATATTATGTGTGAATTAAAAATTATTGCTAACTTTGTGCGGTTTATAAGAGAGTCTGTGAGAGAAGCTCCCGCTTGTGAGCCCCCTAAAGATGTAAAAACAATAGATATTAAGAAGATAACCCTTTTTTCTGAAATTAAATCATTATGACAAAAATTGGTATTAACGGCTTTGGCCGTATCGGACGTTTCGTGTTCCGCGCCTCTACCAAGAGAGACGACATCGAGGTTGTTGCAATCAACGACCTTCTCCCCGTTGACTACATGGCTTACATGCTCAAGTATGACACAATGCACGGCCACTTCG
>CAZOCO010000073.1:0-10973 GCA_964578325.1 uncultured Muribaculum sp. | reverse complement strand
CCCTCCCTATCACTCTCGACCAGATGATATACCACGCCAAGTCTGTTGTAAAGGGTACGAAACGTGCGCTTGTAGTGTGCGACCTGCCATTCGGCTCATATCAGGGCAATAGTCTCGAAGCCCTGAATTCGGCCATTCGCATCATGAAAGAAAGTCACGCCGAAGCCGTGAAAATGGAAGGTGGATCTGAAATACGCGAGAGTATCGAACGAATACTCTCGGCTGGAATTCCCGTAATGGGCCATCTCGGACTGACGCCACAGTCTATCAACAAATTCGGCTCGTATACCGTGCGTGCCAAGGAAGAAGCCGAAGCCAGCAAGCTCATAGAAGACGCCAAAATGCTCGACGAAATAGGATGTTTCAGCCTTGTTCTTGAGAAAATTCCTGCCGCGCTCGCACAAAAAGTAGCCGAAACCGTATCCATACCCGTAATCGGCATCGGAGCCGGAGGTGGTGTCGACGGCCAGGTGCTGGTAATGCACGACATGCTCGGTATCAACAAAGGGTTCTCCCCCCGCTTTCTCCGTCGCTATGCCAATCTTGGCGATGTCATCAATCAGGCTGTCGGCCACTATATCGACGATGTAAAAAGCTCTGATTTCCCCTCTCCCGCCGAACAATACTGATACTCTGTATTCATAAAAATATTCTGTTAGGTTGTGTCAAAAAGCACAGCCTAATTTTGTATGAGGTAGCAATAACACTTGAAACGGGTATAATGAGTTCGATATAAGCGCAGTAAAAAAACCTTTAGGGTGCTGGTAAAAAGATGATGTTTTGTAAAAAGAAGTATGTCAATGTTCGCTTTGAGCCTGTTTTGGGGTGAAATTAAGTGTTAAGTCAGAGTTGAAATTAAGTTTTATGGCAGAGTTATGAAGTATTAAGTCTATCGTGGTATTAAAGGCTCCAGGGCCTTTAGGGAGATTAGGACAATCAACTGTATACTATGTGTTTATTTCGGACGCCATGCATGGCGTCCCTACCGCGTTTGTGGGCACAAATTGCTGTGTGTCAGATGGTAGGGATGTTTCCATGGAACATCCTTTGGTTATGCGGGGGGAGGGAGGCTGCACCATGGTGCAGCCCTACGGGCGTGTGTATCCGTGAAAGCAATTTATATTACGTAATGCAGTGTGGTAGGGTGGTAGGAGCGCCATGCATGGCGCCCGGTTTGAGCATCGTGGATTTGTGTGACGGCGGTCGCACCGGCGTTGCTCCCACGCGGAGATGAGACGCAGATCTGCAGGTGTGAGCACGGGGAGCAACCACTGGCGGCGGTGTCGGTCGTACCACAAGCGGAATGCGCGGGCGTAGTCCGGACGGACGTAACGGCGCTCGCGCAGATGGAAACGGGGGATGTGGTACAATCGTGCTTTCATGATGGCGCAAAGTTAGCGCAACATGACACCACATAGATGGCGTTTTTATCGCGAAAGGGTGTTTTTATGAGCAGTTGTAGAGTCCATTTTTATTATGCCAGATTTGATAAAATCTCGTGGTATATTTGAGATTACCTGCGCAAAAAGTGTTATATTTGCCATGCGGAAGTAAACAGAATCGCTTGCTCACTATTAAGATAGCCATTCCCTTTAGTTCTACTTCCTTTTTTATTTTATTTCTAAATCATTCTGGACATTGTCGACATCAAGTCCATTTATATTTAATGCCAATCATAATCAAATGAACCGAATTTACTTTTTTTTACTGATATTTTTTTCGTGTGTTTTGTTCGCTTGTACACAAGATGAGCCTAAAAACGGCATAAATGATGACACAATCGACAACTCGACACTCCCTGTGAGCGTTGTTGATGATGATTTTATTCACTATATTGTTAAAATAGAATCTCTGTCTAATAACAAAAATCGTGTAACATTAACAAAAGACATTCCACACCAGTTGATACCCGCTGTTGGACATATACTTATAATCCCACAATGCGAAGTTGCTGAATTTGGCTTTGCTGGCATTGTAAAGGAAATAAACCGTGGCGAAAATGTTGAGATAATCACAGAACAGCCCTCTTTAGATTTATTAGCCAGTGAATTTAATTTAAGCAATGACAATTTTGATGTGTCGGTCTTTAATGTTGAAGATGAAGACGGAAATACGATAGATTATAGTTATGAGAATCCGAATTCCAGAACATCACATTCTTTAGATAACATTATTGTAAAATTCCCATTTGATTTTAAGGTGCCGGAATCTGATCACATTACGATAAATGGTGATGTATATGTTGGATTTAACAAATTTTCTGTCAACTTTATCAAAGAGGCAGGAAAGCCTTTAGTAAGTACATTTGATATTGAACCGTCAATTGGATTAAATGTAAATAGTACAGTTGGTGTTAAGTTAGACAAAAAATTTAGCAAAAGACTAGGTCAAGTCCGTTTTATTTTAAAAGCCATCATCCCGCCTGGAATACCAGTTATTATACCTGTAACATTTTATGTCTATGGTGAGATAGGATTGTCAGGCGAAATAACCACCAGTTTTTCATTAAATCCGCACTATGATGGAAAATTTAGGATTTCATCTGAAACCGGACAATGGAAATGTACTAAAACAAATGACCCGTCCAATCAAAAATCCCCATGGCTTTTTAGTTCATTTGATGTAAAGGGCGACATTTCTTTCGGATTAAAAAGTGGTGTAATCATAGGGCTCTACAGTGCTTCATCTGGAATTGGTTTAAATTTTACACCTCAATACTCTATTTCGGCAGAAGCCTCTCTTTCTTCTAAAGATTTATTTAAGATAAATCCTATTGTTACTAATAAACTCTCCCTTGAATCTGAAGTTTATTGTGTTGCGTCATTTTTTGGGAAAGAGTTAGGTAAGGCCAACATAACATTTCCATCGGCCACGCTATGGGAAGAGAAACTATCTTTATTGCCAGATATTGTAGATTTTTCAGCTCAAATTGTCAACAAAACAGTTGGATATATATCATATAAAAGAGGAAAACACTTCTTTTTAGAAAATATTGCAGCAACAGAGGGGTTATCCCTCTTTATTAATGATACTGAAAATCATATATCTGACTATAAGTCAGATATAATTAGAAAAGATGATAGCTTTCTGTATAATGAAAAACACATTTATGACTTAGAAGAAAAAGTGACCTATTACATATGTCCATATTACGAAATTTTTGGACAAAAATTTTTAGGAGAATACCGAGCTTTTTCGACACACGAATCAGGTGACGGTCAAAAATACCAGATCACCTTATTATCCTGCGATTATGAAAAGCTAATTCCTCCACAGACGAGCTTTATATTAGATGTCACAGTAAATGCAGATGGTGAATTTGTAAAAATAAATAATGCCAAAGATCCAAATAATCCTTCCTTTGACAAAGTCTGGACATTTATAGATGAACGTGTGGTCAATGGTAATCGTACTGACGTTACAACTGAAGACATTAAAATAAGATTTAACGAATATAACGGCTCTCCATCAGATGTGATTTGCATAAATCCAAATCATAATCACTCTAAAAATGAGCATGGTATATCCATGGAGATATTTTATAATTATCACATTTGGTATGGTTACAATGGCCTTCATCAAGTATATTCATACTTCCATGATGACAGATATATGCAGTTCTTTTTAAATGCCAACGGTGGAACATATACCCCATGCTATGGGTTTTATTATCTGCTATCAGATAATTCAAATTATGATCACATCTATAACGCGTATGCCAAGATAGAACGCATAGAGTAATACATCTCTTGTACACTATCATACAATAAGTTACACAGCAAATAGCTATAAGGCATCAATGTCAGGACATTAATTAGGGCTGTCTAACAAAGTTTAGGCAGCCTTCTTTATTGTACTTGTATGCTTCACAATCAGAGGAGTAACATAACAATTATCAATTATTTGCCTCGCGGTGAAGTTTTCTGCTTTTTTTTGTCTACATTTGTATGACGGAATCTCAACTACACCCGACGTGAAACGTTACCAATCCCTACGCTCCAGCCGAATCGCAGTCTCTGTCGCAATTACTGCGGCACTGACTCTTATCTGGACTGAATACGGTGACTCTGCCGCCGAAGCACTCGGATGGGCAGAAAAGACACAGATTGTCGTTGCAGGTACAATTACGGTAGCATTGTTACAGTTGCTGTTCTGGCTGATAGTGGGATTTGTATTCGGCCGTGTGTATTGTTCCGGATTCTGTCCGCTCGGCACATGGTTTGACTTGGTAAGTCGTTTCGGGCGATTTATACGCAGGCGTACCGGACGCTCCGACCGCTACAGATATACGTTGCCGGCCAACCGTACACGCCTCTCCGTAATGATTGCAGCTATAGTGTGCATGGCAGCCGGTATCAGCTTCATTCCCATGCTTATCGAGCCTGACAGCATATGGTATGACATGTGTCGTTCGGCGCTGCATCCGCTGTGGGGGTATATCAACAATCTGCTGGCAGCCTCCGGCATTCCTGAAGATCCGCTCCAACGCGTAGCATTCGTTGCGATAACCGGAGTTACATTGACATCTGTTGCAATCGCATTGCTTGTATTAGTCGCAGTAAGTATTCCGGCTCTCTTCAGCGGACGCTCATACTGCAATACAGTATGTCCGATAGGCACAGCACTCTCCATGACATCACGCTACGCCATGTGGCACATCGATATCGACACCGACACCTGTATCAATTGTGGTCGGTGTGTCGACAACTGTAAAAGCGGATGTATCGATCTTAAAAGCCACGTCGTAGACATGTCGCGATGTGTCAACTGTTATAATTGTCTGCCCGACTGTCCGAACGATGCTATTTTCTACCGGCCCACACGCAAACAGCTGTCATGGCCGCTGATGCAAAGCGTAAAACCATCGTTCGACTCGCAACCACAGGCCCAGACCTCACAGACTCAAAATATCAAACCTCTGAAATGAAACAATATCTTGATCTACTTCAGCGCGTAATGACCGAAGGTACCGATCGCCCCGACCGCACCGGCACCGGTACACGCAGTGTCTTCGGACACCAGATGCGCTTCGATCTGTCGCAGGGATTTCCTCTGTTGACCACAAAAAAGCTACATCTAAAATCAATCATATACGAACTGCTGTGGTTTCTGAAAGGCGACACAAACGTAGCATACCTGCAGAACAACGGAGTACGCATATGGAACGAATGGGCCGATGCTGATGGCAACCTCGGCCCGGTGTATGGCGCACAATGGCGTTCATGGCCCGATGGCAACGGTGGATTTATAGACCAGATAACCTCTGCTGTAGAACAGATTAAAAATAATCCGGACTCCCGGCGTATAATCGTGTCGGCATGGAATGTCGCCGATCTGCCTAAAATGCATCTTGCACCTTGCCACGCACTGTTCCAGTTCTATGTAGCCGATGGTAAATTATCGTTGCAGCTATACCAGCGGTCGGCCGACATTTTTTTAGGTGTACCGTTTAATATCGCATCGTATGCATTGCTCACAATGATGATGGCCCAGGTCACAGGGCTACAACCCGGAGAATTCATCCATACACTCGGAGACGCGCATGTCTATTCAAACCATTTCGAGCAAGTAAAGGAACAGCTGACACGTAAACCGCGCAAACTGCCGCGAATGATACTCAACCCGGAAGTAAAGTCGATTTTCGAATTTGAATACTCCGATTTCACTCTCGAAGACTACGATCCGCTGCCACATATTAAAGGTCAGGTTGCCGTATGACAGTATCTATAATCGCCGCCGTCACCGCCGACATGGGTCTGGGACTTGACGGACAACTTCTCTATCACATCAGCGATGACCTACGCCGTTTCAAGGCACTGACACTTGGGCATCCGGTCATCATGGGGCGTAAGACTTTCGAATCTTTTCCCAACGGCCCCCTACCCGGCCGACTGAATATCGTACTCACCCGCGACAGCAACTATAGCGTACCTGAAGGGGCTGCCACAGCCACTTCTGTTGACGAAGCTCTGGCGATAGCCGGAGATACCGATCCGATGGTGATCGGGGGCGGACAGATATATGCACAGTTCATGCCGATAGCCTCTAAAATATATCTTACAGCTATTGACAGCGATGTCGCGGCAGACACATGGTTTCCGGCAATCGATACCGACACATGGCAACTGACCGAAGAGTCTCCGGCTGCCACCGATCCGAAATCAGGAGTAACTTACCGCTACCTAACGTATCAGCGGATTCAGTAGCGCATGAATGGCCGGTGAAGCGGCCAGAACAGAAATATTCCGGTCGCCACGAAATTCCGACACCGTCACACCGGCTTCCTGCGCAATAAGACGTCCGGCGGCAACATCCCATTCGTGGAGATTCATTTCCCAGTAGGCATCAAGATATCCGGCGGCAGTGTAACAGAGATCTACAGCCGCCGAACCAAGTCGGCGCAATCCCCTCACAAGCGGAAGTACACGCAACACATTGTCGTAATTGTTGACAGGGTTGTCTGCACGGTCTACCGGAAAACCGGTAGAAACCACACAACGGTCGAGACGTGTTTTAGCAGATGCCGACACAAGCATTCCGTTAAGTCTGGCACCACCACCTTTTACGGCAGAAAACATTTCATCCATAGCCGGGGCATACACTACTCCCGCCACAACTTCGCCGCGATGCTCAACAGCTATAGACACCGAAAATATTTTCAAGCCCTGGGCAAAATTGGTCGTGCCATCAAGTGGGTCGACGATCCAACGCCATTCGGCATCGCCGTCGATCACACCCGATTCCTCCGACAATACAGCATGGCCGCTATAGCGGCTTGATATCCCGTCGAGAATTACACGCTCTGAAGCCTTATCGGCTTCAGTTACGATATCAGCTTCATTCAGCTTTACTGCTACGTCAAGACCGGCACGACGGAAATACTTCATCTGCACCTCGCCGGCACGACGTGCAATCGCCATAGCCGACTCCAATAATTCATAATATCGTTCCATATACTGTAAAAAAAGCGGCGCGGGTCAATTGTTCATTGATCCGCGCCCGATATTATCGATATGACAACTTTCATTCTTTCATGAGGCCATCAATCGGAAGCTGACGGCGGAACACTTCCTTAAACGAAATGAGCGACTCGGTACGTGTCAGACCTATGCGCTGAAGTTTATTAAGGAGAATGTCGAGCAGGTGATCGTTGTTGTGGGCATATACCTTGATAAGCATATCGTATTTACCGGTAGTGAAATGCACCTCAACGACTTCGGGAATATTCTTAAGCGATTCGACAACTTCGTCGAAGTTACTCAAATCTTTAAGATATGCGCCGACATATGTACATGTGTCATATCCCACTGCCGACGGGTCGATAAGGCATTCTGAACCTTTAAGCACACCCATTGCATTGAGTTTCTGAATACGCTGGTGGATTGCAGCACCCGATACACCGCATTCGCGGGCAATTTCAAGATACGGTTTGCGTCCGTTATACGACAACGACTTTAAGATTCTGTAGTCCAGTTGGTCTAATTGTGTTTTTGCCATACTTAAGAAAATGGTATTTTTTTATTAATGCCTCACGTTACTAAACGTAAGAAGTTCTGTTTTTCTGCAAATTTACATCTTTTCATTAAAAACGCATAATTTTTTCGCTTATTTTTAATGCCTATTTTATAATAATTTCATCTTCACAATACTTACACCTTTTTATTTCGCCATAAAAAATGTGATAATATAAAATTTATTGCTAACTTCGCGAGAAACGACACATCCTCTACGCCTTCAGCCTGCAAACCAAACGGCATCCGATTCTGTTATATGTGTCATAGCCAGCGTTCTTAACCAAAATCTACAAGTATACACTTAAACACTCAACAACAGTCTGCATCTATGAAGAAAAAACTGTTTTTCACAGCTGTAATAGCATTACTGCTATGCACATTGACTCATTCGTGCGACAAAAACACCGACGGTGTAATTTCTACTGTCACACCCGACGGACGCATAGTTACCGTCACTGCCGTTGACGACAACATCGTCAGAGTCACCAATACCACCGATGGTGTCATACCATCGCATTCCCCGGGTGTTCTTACCGACAGACAACCGTTCCATGGTTCTATATCAAAAGATAAAACACTGTCTACGATGACCCTGCCGTCGGGACTCACCGTGACACTCGACATGACGACCGGAGCTGTCACATTTCTTGCCGATGGCGACGAGCTGCTCGCCGACAATGCCGAACGTCAATTCAACGACTCCACCAACTCGATGACTTTATATGCCCCCGGCGACGATATATTTTACGGCGCAGGCGAACGCGGACATTCGCTGACCCTCAACGGCGACACACTGCAGATGTACAACACCCAGAACTACGGCTATACCGAAGGTGATCCACGCATACGCAAAATGGGCGTTTCCGTACCGCTTATGGTAAGTTCACTCGGCTACGGCGTGCTGTTTGACGATGTAGCCGCAGCTACCATGATACTCCGCGAACCTATAGTTTATACAACCGAGGCGCCCGATCCGGTCAGCTACTATTTCATCTATGGCAATGGTACTCTACAAGGCGTTACAGACAAATTCACAAAACTTACAGGACGCCAGCCGCTGCCTCCGCTGTGGGCTCTGGGATATATTACATCGAAATATGGTTATCACGACAGCAATGAAGCCATAGGTGTGGTCGACACACTGCAGTCGATGGGCTATCCTGTTGACGGTATTGTTCTTGACCTGTACTGGTATGGCGAAGAAGAAAATATGGGAGCTTTGCGCTGGGACTCCGTAAAATGGCCTGATTCACGGCAATTTCTCGCGCAACTCAAAGACCGCGGAGTAAACACAGTTCTCATAACTCAACCGTATGTCAACAAAGAGGGAGCATCGCAACGCTACAACGAACTTGCCGACAATGGAATGTTTGTCGTCGACTCACTGGGCAATGTCCACGACATGTCGACATGGATTGCCGAATGTTCCATGATCGACGTAGCTAATCCTGCCACACGCGAATGGTATAAACAGGTATATAAAGAACTGACCGACGGAGGTGTAGCCGGATGGTGGGGAGACCTCGGAGATCTTGAGACACATCCGTCTACAGTTTTCCACCGCGATGGCGAAGGCAACCTGATTCCCGCCCGCCTATACCATAATCAGTACGGCAACGACTGGAGTTCCATCATTTATTCGCTCTACACCGAGCAGTATCCCGAAACACGACTCATGTCGCTGATGCGCGGCGGAACCACCGGCCTACAGCGCTACAGTGTGTTCCCCTGGTCGACCGACGTATCGCGTTCGTGGGGCGGACTGCAGCCTCAAATCAAAATAATGCTGTCGGCGGGACTCTCGGGCCTCGGATACATGCACCACGATGTCGGCGGTTTTGCCATAGACCACAATAATCCACGCGACCCCGAACTGTATGTACGATGGCTGCAACTGGGTGTATTCTCTCCGGTATTGCGCACTCATTCTCAGACACTCCCCGAGCCATACCATTATCCGGAATACGCCGACATTATACTTGATCTCGTACGCGAACGCTACCGTTGGCTGCCCTACAACTATACCATGGCCTATGAGAATTCGACCACCGGAGCTCCGCTTGTACGTCCGCTAAATTTTGTTGATTCCAAAGCTTCTGCCGACATCGAAGACCAATACATGTGGGGCGGCGAAGTAATGGTGGCTCCGGTAATGGAAAAAGGCGCTACATCTCGCCAAGTAATCATACCTGCCGGCACGTGGATAGATTACAACAATCCACAAGTTTCCTACGTGGGGCCGGATACCATAAACTACAGAGCACCGCTCGATATACTGCCACTGTTCGTGCGCTCCGGTGCATTTATACCACAAGCAACATATATGATGAGTAATGTCGGCGATTATGACACATCTCGCTACGACATCCTGTTTTATCCTCGCGCCGACGGCGAATCGTCATACTCGCTCTACGAAGATGACCTCACGTCAGCATCCGCGCTGAAAAACGGGAACTTCGCACTGCTAAACTTCCATTCAGAAGTCAAAGGCGAAAAAGTCTCAATCACTGTAAACACCGTCGGCTCATATGCCACTATGGCAGAAACAAAAACTATGACTTTCCGTCTGCCCGGTATATCGACAACCGACATCACAGACCTAATTATCAACGGTACACCTACCGCAGTTTCGGGCGACAAAGAAGCTACATTCACTGCAACACTAAATCGCGACAATGAGCTTAAAATAACTTTCTCGCGCCGTTAAGGCTATTAAATTAATTTTTTTTTAATAATTTTGCATTACTAATTCTTCAACAAACTCACTATGTCAACATTCTGGAGCGACTTCAAGGCGTTTGCGATGAAAGGCAACGTCGTAGACATGGCTGTCGGTGTAATCATCGGTGGCGCTTTCGGTAAAATCGTAACTTCACTGGTCAATGACATCATCATGCCTGTAGTCGGACTGGCTACCGGCGGTGTAGACTTCACCAACTCAAAGCTTCTGCTCCACAAGGCCGTGGAAGAAGGCGATCAGGAAGTATGGCTATCATGGGGTATCTTCGTACAAAATATCGTAGACTTCCTTATCATAGCATTCTGCATCTTCATGGCAATAAAAGTCATGAACAAGTTCAAGAAAAAAGAAGAAGAAGCACCCGCTGCTCCCCCCGCTCCATCGCAGGAAGAAGTACTCCTGACAGAAATCCGCGATCTGCTCAAACAACAGGCCGACAAGAACTAATACATCATATCAATATACCTGATCAATGGCAAAAGTCATAATTATCGGCGCAGGCGGTGTCGGCACTGTCGTGGCACATAAATGCGCACAAAATCCCGACGTATTCACCGAAATAGTTCTCGCATCACGCACAAAATCCAAATGCGACGCGATAGCCAAAGCAATCGGTGCGCCCAACGTCACTACCGACCAAGTAGATGCCGACAGCGTCGACCAGCTTGTCGAGCTATTCAACCGCCACAAGCCACAGCTGGTGATCAACGTAGCACTCC
>CAZOCO010000072.1:0-11071 GCA_964578325.1 uncultured Muribaculum sp. | reverse complement strand
AGCATCTGACTGTTAATCAGAGGGTCGTTGGTTCGAGTCCATCTTGAAGCGCCACTATCGTCATCTGCCAGCGTAAAATGATGCCACCACCTACAAGAGAGTCACACCACATAGTGTGACTCTCGTTTTTTATCCCCCCTTAAAGACATCCAATGCCGGACTAACGCAGATATCACTAATCGGTTGCCATATCCCAGCCACCACCCAAGGCCTTATACAAATTTATAAGGACAAAATACTCATCGCGTACAGCGTTGCTCACATCTATTTGAGCATCAAAATATCGGCGCTGCGCATCAAGCACATCAATATAGTTTAATGTTCCTGCATTATACTGCAATTGTGCAAGCTGAATATACTTTGATGCCGCATCACGAAGATTGATTTTCAATTGGCTGGATTTCAATGCAGCAGAATATGCTTTCAGAGCATTATCAACTTCAGTGAACGCCTGTATCACGGTTTTCTCATACTGTAGGCGCGCCTCTTCATAAGCAGCGGCGGCAGCCTTGTACCTCCGTTTTTTACGACCGAAATCAAACACCGGCCCAGTCAGCGAACCGACAAAAAACGTAAATGGAGATTTAAGGAATGCTGAAAGCTCGTTGTTTTCCAATCCTCCTGTAAATCCGATCTGAAATGTAGGGAAGCGCTCTGCATATTTCACGCCAACTTCAGCCCTGGCAGCAGCCAGCCGTTGCTCGGCGGCCATAATGTCGGGACGACGTTTAAGCAGTTGTGACGGTATTCCGGCGTTAAGCTGCTCTATTACTTTAGGACTGAATGCAAGAATCCTCTTACAATCAAGCTCGTGTGGCAACTCTCCCATCAGCATGGTTAATATATTTCTGGCTGTATTTACCTGCTTTTCCAGATTAGGCACAAGCGATGCCGTTGATGAATATTCCACCATCGCCTGCTGATAAACAGTCTCCGACGTGAGACCTCCTTCAAATCTTATCTTGGCCATACGCAACGATTCACGTCGCGACTCTTCCGTACGGCGTACGATAGCGAGTTCGTTCTGAAGTGCTATCAGCCGGAAATAAGCCTCGGCAGTAGCGCCAATGAGCGACACCTGCATAGCTCTGTAGTCATAGATCGATGCTAAATAGTTTGCCTTACCCTTCCGACGGGCCCATACCATAGACCCCATAAGATTCACTTCCCATGAAATAGACATCTTGACACCTATCTCGCGATCGTGAGTCATACCGGTGCCGGAATAATCATTTGTTTCATCATTGGCATAAATGTTCCCATTGATAGTAGGGAAAAGATTTGCAGTCTCTACACCCAGAAGTTGCCTCATCTCCTCGATTCGGGCCGATGCGGTAAGCAAATCTTTATTGTTTTTCAATGTCTTGCGAATGAATCCTTGCAGTGTAGTATCTGTATACAACTTCCACCACTCTTCATCGGCAAAACTGATGGAATCACAATAAGCGCTATCGGTATAACTCAATGGAACCGCAACTTCAGGTGTAGTCAGATTTCTCACACCCGAACATGCCGAAAATATCAGCGACACCAATATGGCTGATAATATATATATTCTGTTCATCTATTTTTCAACTTATTGAATTTATCAACGGCAACAAAGAAGAACGGCACAAAAATTAAACCGGCGGAAATTGCCACCAACATACCGAAAAACACACCGGTACCAATGTCGCGATGCGCCGCAGAACCGGGGCCCGATGACAATACAAGCGGCAACAATCCGAGCATAAAAGCCAGCGAAGTCATCACAATAGGGCGGAACCGCAGTTTTGCGGCAGTTAGAGCTGCCTGCGTTGCATCCATTCCTGCAGCCACAGCATCTTTCGCAAATTCCACAATCAGTATTGCGTTTTTAGCCACAAGTCCGATAAGCATTACCAGACCTATCTGAAAGTAAATATTATTTTCAAGGCCACATATCCATATTCCCAAATATGCTCCGACACCGGCTATCGGCAGAGAAAGTATTACGGCAATAGGAACCGTCCAGCTCTCATACTGTGCCGCCAGAAACAGGAACACAAAAAGCAACGCCAGTCCAAGAACAACACCGGTGTTTCCGCTTTCATGTTTCTGCTGATACGATAGCCCGCTCCACTCTACTCCAATATTCTCCGGACAATGCTCGGCGACAATCGACTGCAAAGCTTCCATAGCTTCGCCGGTACTATGTCCGGATGCAGCCTCACCAGTCACAACCGCGGCATTGAACATATTGAATCGTCCTATAGTGCCTGGACCGGTAGTATAATATGTGCTTCCAAGCGATGATATCGGAACCATCGAACCGTTATTGGCACGGACGAAAAACAGATTCAGATCTTCGCGATTGGAACGATAGGGAGCATCGGCCTGAAGGTAGACACGATATATTCGATTGTACATATTGAAGTCGTTGATATATACCGAACCGGTAAAGGCCTTCATAGTAGAGAAAATAGTACTGATGGGAATACCCTGCATTTTTGCGCGGTCACGGTCAACCTCAAAAAACAATTGAGGAATATCACTCTGTATCGAAGTTGAAAGGTCTGCTATCGCCGGATTTTTTGCCGCATAATACTTTAATGTATCTACAGCTCTCTGCAGGTCGGTATACGTAGCATCTCCTCGTGCCTCCAATACCATTTCGTACCCTCCCGACGTACCAAGACCCGGAATTATGGCAGGCGTAAATACGTAAACCTTACTTTCCGGATACTTTTCAAACTCTTTACGTACTCTGTTTCGCACTTCGGCAATATCTCCGGATTTACGTTCATCCCACGGTTTCAATATCACAGTAAGCTGTATATGCGCCTGATTCGTTCCGACTCGCGGAGAAGAACCGGTAACATTGAGCACATACTCTACATCGGGGTCATTCATCAGATAGTTCATGGCCCGGTCTGCCACAACACGGCTTCGTTCTATGGTAGCGCCTTCGGGCAATTCGAGTTCTACTGTGAAATAGCCTTGATCCTCCTGCGACATAAAGCTATGAGGCAATAAGCTATTCATCAAATATATATATACCAGAGCCATTGCAAAAGCCACATACATACGTCTGGGATGCCGCAGTGTACGCCTTATCATCCGCCCATAGAAGTGATTGCCTTCATACAGCCAATAGTTTATAAGGCGGAAAATCTTCGCTTTTTTCTTCTTTGATTCATGACGTAAAAGCTTGGTACACATAACCGGGGTAAGCGTTAGCGCCACGATAGTGGAAATCACTACCGACACAGCTATGGTTATTGTAAACTGACGGTACAGCTGCCCGGTAATACCAGGAAGAAAGCTTACTGGCACGAATACCGCACACAAAACAAGCGACATAGCAATCAATGCACTACCCAGACCCGACATCGCTTTCTCTGTCGCATCAAAAGGATTGAGATGCTCGGTGCTCATAATCCTGTCTACATTCTCCACCACTACGATAGCATCGTCAACAACAATACCGATAGCCAGAATCAGACCCAACAATGTGAGCATATTGAGAGAGAAACCGAATATCAGCATCACGCCGAAAGTTCCGATCAGCGAAATCGGCACAGCAATGACCGGTATCAAAGCCGCACGCCAGTTCTGAAGCGAAAGGAATACCACAAGAATCACCAGCACCAGTGCCTCGAAAAACGACCGGTACACATGATGTATGGATTCTGAAATATATGTGGTCATGTCAAAAGGAATATTATACGACATTCCTTCGGGAAAGCTCTTGGCTATAACTTTCATTTCCTTTTTGACTGCATCGGCCACATCTATTGCATTTGCGCCGGGCAACATATTAAGATTCAGGACTGCTGCATTACCTCCATTTATACCGCTTTCAGTAGAATAGCTTGAAGCGTCAAGCGAAACTCTCGCCACGTCTCTGAGACGTATGATTGAGCCGTCGGGATTTGCCCGCAACACGATTTCTTCAAATTCAGAAACAGACGAAAGTCGTCCACGCGCAATAATAGGCATCGTAATATCCACTCCTGTGGCCGGAGCCTGTCCTATCGCTCCGGCTGCCGATTCACGGTTCTGATCTTTAAGTGCATTTTGAATATCCTGCACGGAGATTCCCAAATCAGCAAGTTTATCCGGCTGAACCCATATCTGCATGGCATAATACCTGCTGCCTACACTCGACACGCTTCCTACTCCGGGTATACGGCGCAGCAGATCCACTACATTAAGCGTGGTATAATTACTCAAATAGACTTCGTCAAACTTCGGATCGTCAGACTGGATAGTAATGGTCATCAGTCGGTTTGCAGTCTCCTTCATGACAGAAATACCATTCTGCACTACCTCGGCCGGCAGACGCGACTCCGCTTTTTTCACTCTGTTCTGAATGTCGACGGCAGCCAATTCCGGATCGGTATCTATGTCAAACGTCACCAAGGCGGAAAAACCACCCGAGTTAGAACTGGTCGACGACATGTAAATCATGCCGGGAGTTCCATTAAGTTCCTGCTCGATAGGAGTGGCAACAGCCTGCGTCACAGTTGAAGCATCGGCCCCGGGATACGAAGCTGTAATGCGTACTACAGGCGGTACAATATCGGGATACTGATCGACAGGCAACAGCTTCAGACCTATTAAGCCAACAATCAGAATTACAAGCGACAAAACTATCGAAAAGACAGGATGTCGTAGAAAAAAATTCTTTTTCATACTCTTACTCTGCAACCGCCTCCGATTTAGATGCCGGAATTGGATTAATCTTCATGGCATGGTTGAGCTTGTGATAACCCTCGGTGACAATGTATTCACCCTGCGACAGGCCTCGCTCGACGATGACCTTATTATCAGTCTCCGGTCCGGTCTCTATGAAACGTTTCTCTACTACACTATCGGGGCGCACCACATAGACATATGCAGCACCTTTTTCTATCACCAGAGCTTTTGTAGGAATCTCGATGGCTCGTTCTCGAAGATCAAGCAGCACTTTCACCTTTGTAAATTCGCCAGGCAGCAACTGATGGGCAGGATTGGGCATCTCGGCTCTTACGGAGAATGTTCCGGTCTGCGGGTCAACCTGCGGATCTGCAAAATCCACAAGGCCCTGCAATGGATATTCTGATCCGTCGGCAAGCGTTATGGTCACGTATGAAGTAAATTTTTCATTTTCATCGTCACTGCCGAGACTTACATTGCGATCCTTACTACGCAGATAGTCAAGAGCCGTCATTGAGAAATCAATACGTACAGTGTCACTCTTTACCACTGTGGCCAACAATGACTTTCCTCCTGACGGGCCGACAAGCGTACCTATATCGGCCAGTCGCTCGGATATATAGCCAGAAATCGGCGATGCAACACGCGTATATCCTAATGTCAGTTCAGCCTGCGTAAGATCTGCCTGTGCTACAGTAACCTCTGCATTCGCACTTTCCGCCGCAGCGATCGCATTGTCAAGATCAAGCTGCGAAGCAGCATTCTGCTCATAGAGCGGTCGGATTCGCTTAAGGTCACGGTCGGCTTTCTGCGCCTGTGCCTTGGCTTTATTAAGCTGTGCTTTAGCTCGATTCAGATGAGCCTGATACAGACGTGGGTCAATTACAAAAAGAGTCTGTCCCTTATCTACATACGAACCTTCCTTAAACATCATCTGCTCAAGATATCCCTCCACTCGGGCATGTACCTCGACAAATTGCTGTGCTCTTATTCGTCCCACATATTCTCCATATATATTTACACGGGAAGTATCGACCATCGTGACTTCTACGGTTGGCAGCACAACTGCAGGCCGAGACGGACGCAAAAACACACATAGACAGACAACTGCTACGACAACAACAATATCGACAACAATCCACACCTTCTTATCCACAGATCCTATCGCATTGAATATGCGCTTTGACCACCGGGAATATTTATTCATATGTATATCTTAAATTAATTCTAAAGCAGTATGACTGAAATAATTTTCGTGCAAATATACATGTTTTTCAATCACCATTCAAATTAAACCACACCCTTGAGCCAATGTTTCAACACTGAAATTTTCTCGCGACTCGCCACTATATCGCCGCTAAATCCGGCCCTGTCGTCGAGTATAAGCCGCAACTTGCGCGACCACAGCATCTTCGTTTCTTTTACGGCAGTTATATTGACAATATGCTGACGGTTGACGCGGAAAAACTTCGCGGGATCAAGCTCGGCCGACAATCGGTCAAGACTATCACTAACCGCAGCTTTAAGGCCATCGAAAGTATGGAGCCACACCTGACTGTATTCGATATAAAACAAAGCTATTGCGTCGACATCAATCACCCTATGTACCCCCATACCCGCCTCTGCCATAAAGCGGCGGCGATATTGCACTGGCGCCGACCTGTCGATTTCCGACAGCATAGCCGAAGGTGTCTCAGTACCGTTTAATTGCGATGCCCGTTGTAGCGCCATCGTCAGATCTTCGGCCGACGGCGGTTTCAATATATAGTCGATTCCATTGTACTTAAACGCTTTAACAGCATATTCATCATAGGCTGTCACAAACACCACATGTGGCATCTCTTCAATAGCAGAAAGAGCATCAAACACCAGCCCGTCGCCAAGCCGGATATCCGACATTATCAGATCTACACCTACATGATGACCGGAGAAAAAACGGCGCACCGAAGCTACGCTGCCAAGTTTTCCCACGACCTCGACCGTGGGGTCGACCGACAGCAACATTCTCTCCAGCCGATTGGCAATCAGCGTCTCATCTTCTATAATCAGTATCCTCATAGTTCTTCACTCAATTTAGGTATCATGACCACATATTCTCCTCCCTGCTTGCCATGGACAATACGCCCGTGGCCGAGGTCGGACAATCGTCGGTCAATACTCTCAAACCCCACACCCGTAGAGCTTCCGGACGACACTCCCGACAAAGGAGCCAGATTATTTGATACCCTGACCGCATCGGCATCATCGTCAATACGCACTACAAGAGGATGTTCTGACGAATGGGCATTATGCTTTATCGCGTTTTCTACTATCAACTGCAATGTACCCGGACACAGATAGAAATGCTTACACCGCAGATGCGTATCTATTTCCACCCTCACATCGTCGCCGAAACGTACATGCATCAGATCGACATACCGCATCAGATTTCGCAGTTCCTCACCTACAGATACCGTGCGGCGCGTGCGGTTCTGCAGCATATACCGCAACAGAGCCGACAGATTGTCGATATATCGTTCTGCCTTTTCTGGCGACTCATATACCAGACCTCCTATGGTGTTGAGACTGTTGAATAGAAAATGCGGGTTCACATAGGCCTGAAGCAGATTTAGTTGCAGTTCGGAGTTCCTTTTGTTTAAATCGGAAATATGCCTGTACTGACTGTCGATATCATACACCAGAATGTTTACAGCATACACCATTCCCGCCACGATAAGCGCCATCGTCATCACGGCCACATACCATTTCTCTTCTCCATTCGGCACATCAAACCACAGCATGCTTGCAGCGACAGCTACTACGGCCGTCAGCAGTGTAGAGCCGGTTACGGTAAAAATGCGCCAGCGTACCCTGCACCTGCGGGTCAGCACAACAGCGGCAGTCACGACAATAAGAGTCAGTGCCGTAAGAACCGTACAATTGACAAAATCAGCCATACACGCCACCAAGCCTGGCGTGGCGACTATATCTGTAGACACCGTAAACGCCATGAATTCATATATCGCGAAGACACCGGCAATAATACCGACCATCCACCGCAACACGTCTTTATATGCAACTGCTTTGTCGTCCAAAATCTATGTCGGCTAATGTTATCCGACACAAAGATACGTCTATTCTTCCTATTTAGCAACGTCTAAACAGCTGTCATCCACTTTAATTACGGTATCGATTACTTTTTCTGAAACATATTTCGTCCGTTTTACTGCCGGCAATGACCGTTCCACGCGCCGTTTTGTCCGTTTCACAATTTTCATTGTAACAACTTTTGTTTTAACGATTCTTTCTACTTAACTTTGCCACAGCTCGAGCAACCAAAATGTTTTATTCCAAAACCAAACACGACATGAAAATTCACATTTACATTCTTGCCATTGTGGCAACCTTGTCAATGTCGTCATGCCCCGACAACAAATCATACTTTCCCGAATACCCAACAAGCCGAAGCGGTGAAGGAGTAGGTGCACTTACGATAGCCTATGCAACATATAGATTTGTTGATTGTATGGTTAATACATCACTCCATACTTTATCAGAAAGTGAATATCTGGAAATACTTGCAGAATATCAGTGGTTGACAGAATTTGAGAATGTTGTATTAGAAATTACACCAGACTAACTTATAATCCTATTAGTATTGCCAAAAAATCGGCAATACTAATAGGATTTCATATTACAATTCTACAGATATTAATATATATAATATGGATCCACGAAAAGTTAAGGTCGTCACAGCGCTATTATTTCTTATCACATCGGTTATTATTCTTATTGCAGGCGATTCGCGCATACTGCGTGTCACGGCAGTAATAATGATTGCGATATGCTGTTGCGATATAATCTACAACTACCTGCCCTCGACGATGCGTCACAGAATATCCGTTATCAGAACCCGGCTGTCAATACTCTTATATTGCACATTTATGATCGTTGCTCTGATAATAACCGACAACGACGTGTGGCGATACTTCATATTACTATATATGACCTTATCGACAGGTGCTTTTGCCGTGCAACAACTACGTCTGAACGGCAAATTAATAGTGGCGGCCAATCAGGATACTAAAACCGACATATCTACATGGTTTATAGTAACCACTATTCTGTTTATCTTAAGCTACCTGTTGTTTGCTTCCCGGTTATCATTTACACAATACATCTGGAGATGGACTCTCGGTATATTCCCTCTGCTAATCGCTATATATCTGGCCTACAGCATCTATCGCAATAAGTCGATAGCACGTATGGGCTACATACTCACAGCGATCAGTCTGGCAACTTGCGGATCAGTATACTTTCAGCTGTTGCCCGACATAGATCTGTGGACACTGTATGTCGTACTTGTCGCGACAGCGACCGGCACACTACTGTTTCAATCATACATCTGCCTGCGCCACTATCCAAGACCCGATGGTGCAATGGCAGTAGTATTTATCATGCTACTTATCAAGGGGATTGAAGTCTGCTCTCATCTACCTGAAATTTCAGGCCATATACAACAGCTTTTCCATAGCTGACACTAACGCAAGAATCAGAGATACGGGGTCATATATAGCGGCAGATACACTATGTCGCCATCAACGCGCAGATCTTTATCGTGCAACACATAAGCCGTAGATAAATATTGCCCGTATTTTGCCATGCACTTCTTTATCGATGTCAATGTATACCGGTCACCCGACTTTACTTCAATCGGAGAGATATTATGACGATTGGTATTCTTTGATTTCGAGATAAGAAAGTCTATCTCCATTCTATTTTCAGCGTCGTCTCTATCGCTTTGCGAAAAGAAATAAAGCTGATGCCCGGCCGCTTTCAGCATCTGTGCCACAATGTTTTCTACGAGCATCCCTTCGTTTACTTCCAGCTTTCCGAATACAAGCTTCTTATATATTTCCTGTATATCGTCCCCATGCTCATCAAATGCCATCGACAGCAACAATCCGGTATCGCCCATGTAGCATTTCATTGTCGTGCGGTCTTCGTTGAGACGAAGCCCGATATTTGGAGCGGTGGAGTTATAGCAACAGTTTATGATTCTGGCGTCTGCGAGCCAGAAAAAAGCGTCGGCATACTGCCTCATTCGCGCATGCTCCGACAGTGATGATAGTCGGAATTTCTTTTCGTGACGCTGTAATTGTCCGGGTATTTCATCAAAAATCGCCGTCACTTTAGTTTCTTCTCCGTCGGCATATTTTCGGATATCATTGCGATACAAGTTGATTATATTACGTTTAACACGGTCAACTTCGTCATAATCGTGAGTTTCTAAAAATTTAATAACGGCTTGTGGCATTCCACCCACTATCATATACTGCCTGAAATAATCCATCGCCATACGATGCATCAGATTTCCCATAGGCTTTCTGGCATCATAGTTAGTCTTAATGTGAGGCATAAGTCTATCTTCGCCCGAAGCCCACAAAAATTCCTCAAAATCCATAGGAAACATCTCTACAGCAATTTCTTCCGACGGTATCAGAATATCTTTTACATTCCGCTTTATCGATATGAGAGAACCGGTTTCGATATAGTCGTATCTGTGGTCGGCAACAAGATGTTTTATCGCCGCACGTGCTCGCGGACAAAACTGCACTTCATCAAAAACTATTACCGACCTGCGAGGCTTTAAATCTACATGATAAAACAGTTGCAACCTCTCGAAAACGGCATCTAAATCGTGAAGGTAGTTTTCAAACAGCTCTGTAATATCAGAAGGGGCAATACTGAAATCAATCAGCAGATATGATTCATATTCATTTCTTGCAAATTCCTCGGCTATATAGCTCTTGCCAATACGGCGCGCACCTTCAATCAGAACCGCAGTAGTTCCATCGTCGCGTTTCTTCCACTCCAACAGCGTATTATACACTTTTCGCTTCATCTGTCGCACGTTTTCAAGATTATCAAATGTGCAAATTTGCACGTTTTCAAGATTATCAAATACACAAATTTACACGTTTTCAAGATTAACGCCAAACAACGGATGCACAAAAAGGGCTGAAAACGGCTGTAAAAATCAGCAGGGAGACTCATGCCTGACATGAATCTCCCCACAGGTTTATGTATATCGGAATATATTACTCTGCCTTATCTTTTGAGCCGAGTACGTTTTCGATTTTGTGCTTGTAGAGTTTGGTCATTTCGTCGCGGGCCGGACCGAGGTATTTACGGGGGTCAAATTCGCCCGGTTTTTCGTCAAATACCTGACGGATAGCGGCCGTCATGGCCAGACGGCTGTCAGAGTCGATGTTGATCTTGCATACGGCGCTCTTGGCTGCCTTGCGGAGCTCTTCTTCGGGAATACCGATAGCGTCGGGGAGCTTGCCACCGTGGGCGTTGATGATGTCGACATATTCCTGGGGAACCGACGATGAACCGTGGAGCACGATGGGGAATCCGGGGAGTTTCT
>CAZOCO010000071.1:0-11275 GCA_964578325.1 uncultured Muribaculum sp. | reverse complement strand
CTTGTATCGTGGCGATAATCCCTTCCTTTGGGTAACCGGCCCCAATACCGCGTATCCTACTTCGGCTACAAATACATCAGTATATGAAGCACCTTATTACTCTGAAGGCTTGAAAAGTATGGTTGACGCCCTCCCCGTCCGCTGCAAAAGAAGATAGCCACCCAATTCCATTTGGCTTCAGCGATGTAATTTGCTGTAAGATTGGCTTGTGTGGAGGAATGTGCGACGTACGTATATTTTTCACTAATTTTGCAGTGTGAAAGATGACAATCCCATAATATCAGGATTTGACACTGCCGCAGTCGGTAATGATGCCACATTTACGGTCGATTTCCATGTGGCCGTGAAGCTTGACCGTAACGGTTCGACGTGCGACGCATACGAGTGCACCATACAGCGCCGTCGGGCGTTTGTCAAACGCCTTAAGCCTCAATATCGCGACAATCCGTTATACCGCGCCGCCTTCAACAAGGAGTTTGACCTCGGTGTATCGGTAAGCCATCCTTCACTGCCACGCTACGTCGCATTCGGAGGTGACTACATCGTGATGGACTTCATCGAGGGAGAATCATTGGCCGACATGTTGAAGCGTGGCGACAAGCGGCTTAAAGACCGACGGTTTGTCTGTAAACTCCTGTCAGAACTGCTTGGAGTGGTGGAATATCTCCACAATCGCAACATCGTACACTGCGACATCAAGGCCGACAACATCATCATCTCCCCATATTCCGACCGGCCAGCCACGCTGATCGATTTAGATAAAGCCTATACTGCATGGCTCGGCGACACATCTGGCAATCCCGCAAAATATGGTTGCGACACCTGTGCCGATGGCGCGATCGATTTTCGCGGTATCGGCATGATTGCCGGGAAACTCGGGCAGAAGCGAGTCGCATCGGCTTGCCGTAAAGACGACGCTACGGCAGAGTCTATAAAAGCATCGCTCCACAATAGCCACAAAGTGGTGTGGTGGTCGCTGATTGCCATTGTCGCTGTGGCTTGTGCCGCCATGGTTTTATCGAGTCCTCAAAAAGAACACGCGGTAGTCCAGCCGTCGACCGTCGCCCCCGACAGTGCTACTGCCGACATCCCTACCGTTGAAATTCAACCTTTCGACCATCGAAAACATGCCATAGACAACACCTGGATTTCGGCTTTGATTGCCGAAAAATCCAATGATATAAAAGGTTATCGCCAACACTTGTGGTCGATACTTGATTGCGACACGATCACGCTACGAAAAAAGCGTGACGCAATCGGCGAGTACATCTATTCCTACGGAATGGCAACTGCCGGTATCATTTCTTCCGCCGTCAGGCGTTACAGCGATATCTCGGAGCTTGAGGTTCAAAAGGCTGTAAGAACAGACCCGGGGTGGATTAGTCTGGAAAAAGAAGAAGCAGAAATGCAGACGCGCCTCCTGGAGTGGGATGCTAAAGTATCTCGACGCTCGTCAGACCACCCTGCTTTGCTGCCTGATACGATCCAAGGTGACACCCTCCACGCTCCACGTCGCTGACCAGCAACTCAAACCCGATGTAAAAGCCCGCGATCATAAGCCTGTCGCCCTCAAGCAGTTTGCTGCCCCGCGACTCATTCACCATATACTTGTTGTCGCCCAGATATTGTAACACCAGCATTCGGTTGGGCTGATAGGTAATCCGGATCAGCTCCCCTACCTCAAGGTCGGCCGAATCCAGGCTTTCCATCGCCTTGAAGTCCGAGATATCGGCATCCTCTCCGATATCCTTTGCCAGCAGACTATAGTCGGGATAGCCTAAATACCGGGCTACAATGTCGAGCGACGACGGCCGCGGAGTTGCCGGGCCGTTGACAAACCCCATCATGCGCTTCAGTGTGGTCGTGCCAAGCGTCTGCCCGGTCGCTTCATGTATAGCCAGCGCCAGCGCTTCGCACTGCTGCGGATACTGTAGTGGCGAGTTAAATCGCTCCCTGATCATCTGTCGAATCTTTTCGCTTATCATTGTTTAAGTAGGCGGAGCCGATGGCGGAAAGGTGGATTTGTGGGTGTAGTGTTGACTTTGCAAATATAGCATATAATCCCGAGTAAGCAAAAAGTATATATTTGCGTGCTGCAATGTGTTGTGTGCCAGCATTGTATGGCGGACAGCATGCATGCTGTCCCTACCGCAGGGCGGATACAATACGCTGTTAATCAACACATTCCAGGCTGATACCCTACCGGAAGTCCATACCCCACTGCCAGTTACGTCGGGCGCGCGTGTATGCCGCCCGACTAATGAACGCAATGAACGGCCGATATGTCGTCTAACGACAAAAAAAATTGCCATCTTTGCACAGGCAACGCTGAAGCCACCGACAAATTTTGGCGCGCTTTTACTTTTAATGTTCGGCAAAATTTTTTAACTTCGCGATTGCCAACCACAAACAGTGCATAGTCCACCCCCGTGGACCGGCGACAAAAGAGTTTGTCGCGATCTGCCCTCGGTTGGCAGACATTCATACAAAAGCGTTACTTTGCGCTATGTTCTTGACACCTTGAAACTTCGCAACTTTCAGAAATTATCAGGAACACAGCAGGAGTGGATGCCATCGGATATTGTATCCCGATACATAGAGCTACGACATCTTGCGATGTCGTGGCTACTATATCGTGGGAATTATTGCATATTCGCGTGGGCTCTGCACTTGTTTGTTTCTATAATTTCGGGCAATGCGAAGGCCTTAAGGTGTGGAAACGGCAAGATGTACCGGCACCACGCTTTTTTTGTATCCATACGTCCGCGCCAAGGCTGCCATCGGGGACAAAGAAACAGCCGAAGCGCTTAAAAGGCAGTAGGCACTGACTGTCAAATCAATTTCTTATAAACCAACATTACCTTATGAATAAAATCAAGATATAACCTCACGAATCACACAGTTTTAACCGACATACACATTTTTTATTATGAACGACAATCAAACGCATTCTCTCGATGAGATAAAAGCGCAGATAAAGTTAATGTCGCCGACTCAACAGTTGCGCTATATCTCGTCGCTTCCAATTCCTGAAAATGAAGATGACCTCATCGCCTTTATCTCTTTCTTGAGAGAAGGGGCCATGGGTAAGCTCTCGAAATTTAAAAACGTGGCAGATGCCTACCACCGCAAATACGATGAAGCATATGCTGTGGCCAGCCACCGGAAGCTGTCGTACGACATAGCCCGGCTGGATATCAAGGAGTCGTCTGCACCACAGCTGATACGCGGCTTTATCGCTCTGGCCATAGTGGCTTTGGTGGTGATCGTGGCAAGCAACTCGTTTTCCGGCTGCGAAAGAAGCTATAATTACTCGTCAGGCAAATCATCGACGACCGATCTGCGTGCGATTAAAGAAGAAACTAAAAGGCTTGAAAAACTCGCAGACGAAAAGGTGGCAAGCCTAAATCAGTCTGCCGAAGAAGAGATCGCTGAGGCGGTGCCGGCATCAGATACCGATCAAAACGCCAATATTCCCGACGAACCGCTTGAACTGAAGATGTCAGGCAAAGTGGGCGGCAGCGACGTAATCATGGAAATAACTTTTGATTTCGAGGGCAACCGCGCATGGGGTACCTACCGCTATAAAAAAGGTGCCGGCGACATCGTGCTGATGGGTGATGTAACCGTGACCGAAGCCGATGAGTATTCACTGAAATATACCACTACATTGCAGGAAATCGATAACTCCGGAAATCCATATGGTACATTTGAGTTAAACGGTATGCATATGGCGGGTATCGACGAACTCAACGGCAAATATATTTCCGTAAAAGGAAAGGAATCTAATGTGACGCTCTTTAAAGACTGAAATAAAAACTATACTCATGACAACAGATATAACTTTTTCCGGCGGATGGTTTTCCAAGGGTAAATATGAGGTTGAAGACAATGAACTCATATGGTGGAGAAAAAAACTGAAATGGAAATGGCTGATCATCCCCACTTTTGTAAAAGAGTATTATTCGATACCGATTGACGAAGTAGCATATTTTGTTCCTCACCGCACCCCGTTCAAGAACTTATTATCAAGACTTTTTGGTAAAAAGTCTCAATTGCTTGTCGGTACGAAAAAACTCAATGAAGATTATGTCTTGACCATACCGGATAAAAATATCGGCGAGATGTATAAAATATTTGCCGACCACAGTTCTCCGGCAATGGCCGTAATCGACAATGTAATCAGCGAAAAAAAGGAAACCGCCAAGTCGATCAAGAAATTCAAGACCGTGAAGCATCCAAACACACTTTGGATATATCCGGAAATGATAATCGGAGTGACAAAGAAGTACAGCTCGTATGAGATTTCAAGAGTAGTATGCTCGGAAGCAAGATTTTTTACGTCTAAACGGATCTGGCGGGAATGGATATATTGCCCTATTATCAAATTGCCCAAACAAGTCACTTATTTCGGTTTTCTCGAACAGATATCAATAGCTCTGTCCAACCGAGATGCGGAAACGGTAAAAAATCACCTCACGGCCAACGGAGCGCCGTTTGCCAAAAAGCAAAGTGAGACCATCGGTAGCTGCACGACTCCCGATCTGCTGTGGAAACCAAAATTGTGGTTTGTGCGTGAGCGTATCGCACTGACCGACGATGCCCTTATCTATCATCGCCGAGGGCTATACGGAACGGAAATGGTTTATGTACCATTCTCCGATATGGCGTTTGTACTGTCTAAACCGTTTCTTAAGGTATTACCAGCCAAGATATACATGCTTGGACAGCAGAATGTATTGACCTACAAATGCTTTTTGCCATCTCATCTTGATCGCTTGCGCAAAGAGCTCGATAAGAATATCAAGAACGTGACCGATTCAGGCATAATAGGCCGTCAATGCTGGCTGGAAAAGTTGTGTACGCTTAAGTTTACAAAAGACATTATAGCCGTATCGAAAGATGGAGTCGCCATAGTCGGTCGGACTGAAGGTGGCAAGAAGGGTTTCGGATATTCTCCGATGGATGGACTCTCGTCATGGGTTTTCGTACGCAAGCACTGGTACAGCCTTGTAAGCGCCTTATATGTATCGGGTGATTATGGCAATATCCGTAAAGACCAGGTGTCAGGTTTTTCAGCTTATATCACCGGATTGTGGATATGCAAAAGAAGAGCGATAAAGGCATTGCTAAAAGCAGAGTGTCCCAAGGGGTATGTCGACGACAAGGATGCACGCAAGGAGATAAAGGAATGGATCTTTGAAGACTCGAAATCTTTTGTCGGGAAAGCAGTCGGATCTATGGGCAAAAACTTCATTTCAAGCATGCTGAAATCATAAAGGGCTTAATTTAAATATACTCTTCTGGTCGGGCAGGTCGGGAAAACAGTAGTTTTCCGCCCTGCTCGATTAATTTTTTTTACATATGGGGTGGGGCAATTTTTAGGGTTCGGACAATAAAATAGGGCGGTTTGGTTGTTGTAGATATATACGAACGATTAAATCAAAAACAATTTTTATGGAGACTTTAGATAAAAAAGAAATCGCAAAGAGATTTGAAACGAAGGTGCATGATGATCTGATTGCATTCTTGCAGAAAAAGGAAGCGCTTGACCCACATGTGCCTGAATGCCCCGATGTCGAGGAAAAATGGGGCGAAATTGCCCGCAGCTATATGCCCGACGGAGCGCGGGAGTTTAAGGACTATCCCGTGGTGTCGCTGGGGTGGATGATGCTGATCGGTATGGCAATGTCGTACTACTGGGATACAGATTGGGCGGCTTATTCGTCAAAAACAAATCTATACGAGGAAATCCGCGACAAGCGTGGCTACGACAATATGGATGAGGCCGTAGTGGAAGATATTCTGGGTTACCGCGGTGAGGCTGCCGAGAAAATTACAGAACTGGTGGCCGAGTGTGCGTCGCGTGTATATGGTCTGCTGACCCACGAGCATGTAGAGCCCGGCACCGAAGCCGCGTTGGGATGCTATATAGCCGCTCTGCACCAACTCTATCTGGCCGGTATGGCTATGGAACTGAATGCTCTTGGCTATCACATGACGCCGCTTCAGAATTCCTGAATTTAGAGCGACTATTTAAGCTATAGACTGCTGTAGGTGTGCTTGCCGCGCAGGTAGTAATCGATAATTATATTGGGGCGCGACGGGAGCAGGTTGACATCGGGATGGTGGGTATATTGACGTCGCATGCGGCAGAAGTCGCGGTGGGCGTGCAGTATGGCTCCCGCATCGGCTCTATGGCCTGAAACGATAAATTTCGCCCACGCCAGCGCATCGTAGAGGCGTCGTATGAATAGTCGTCGGCCGCGTGTGCCGTCGGGCAGATTCTTGTGGAGCAGCAGCAGATTGTTGCGGAAGTTGAGATATGTCTTGCGCGGGTTGCCCTGCGGAAGTGTGCCCCCTCCGAGGTGGTACACAGTAGAGGCCGTGCAACATGCTACCTGAAATCCGGCCAATCGTATGCGCCAGCACAGGTCGATTTCTTCCATATGGGCAAAGAAGTCCTTGTCCATGCCGCCGACGGCCTGATATACGGCACGGTGCACCATAAGCGCCGCTCCGCTTGCCCAGTCTAACGTGACCGGAGTGTCATATTGCCCGCGATCGGTTTCGATGGTGTCGAATATGCGGCCTCTGCAATATGGATAGCCGTTGCGGTCGAGAAAGCCTCCGGCAGCTCCGGCATACTCGAATTTTTCGGGTGAGAGATATGACCTGATTTTCGGCTGGCAGGCGCCGCAGTCAAGATGGCTTTCCATGAAGGCCGTGAGCGGCTCTATCCAGCGGTAGTCGGGAGCTACGTCGCTGTTGAGCAGTACGATGTAGTCGTGGTCGACAGCCGCGATGGCCCGGTTGTAGCCCTCGGCATAGCCGTAGTTCTCTCCGAGCTCGATTACTTTTATCGATGGAAACTCATTGCGCAGCACGTCGATAGAATCGTCGGTGCTGCCGTTGTCGGCTACAATTATCTCGGCCGAGGCAGCCGGTGTGGTGGCGATTACCGTGGGGAGGAAGCGTCGCAGCATTTCGGCCCCGTTCCAGTTGAGTATTATCACAGCCACCCGTGGCGTCGAAGAAGCGGTGGAGTTCATGGTGCGATGGTGCCTTTGATGGTTTCTCCGTCGTCGGCCAGCGCTTCGAGACGTACGTTGACAATGGTGTTGGCAAACTCGGGCTGTGGAGCTATCTCCACACGCAGATAGTTGTCGGTAAAGCCAAGCATACGGCCGTCGTCGCGCACATGTTCCGGCAATACGGGTCTGGTGGTACCGATATACCGGTTGGCGAAGTCCAGAAGTTTTTGTTCCGACAGCGACAGCATCCGGTTGGTGCGCCGGTGTTTCACATCCTGTGGCACGACGGTGTCGATCGATAGTGCTTTTGTACCGGGGCGTTCGGAGTAGGGGAATACATGCAGTCGTGTAATGTCGAGCGATTCGACAAACCGGTAGCTCTGTTCAAACAGTTCGTCGGTCTCGCCGCGTGCGCCTACTATGAGGTCTACGCCTATGAATGCATCGGGAATCGCGCGGCGTATGTGATCTATGCGACTGCGGAACAGGTCGGTGTCGTAGTGGCGGTGCATTAGTTTGAGTACTTCGTCGCTACCGGCCTGCAGCGGTATGTGGAAGTGGGGCATAAAGCGGCGCGAACCGGCCACCCAGTCGATTGTCTCCAAGGTGAGCAGATTGGGCTCGATCGATGATATTCTGTAGCGTTCGATGCCGTCGACAGTGTCGAGCTCTTTGATCAGGTCGAGAAATGTCTCGTCGGTACCCTTGCCGAAGTCGCCTACGTTGACGCCCGTAAGCACTATCTCGCGGCCACCTTCGGCGGCTACCTCGCGCGCCTGGGCCACGACGTCGGCTATGCGTGGCGAACGGCTGCGCCCGCGGGCCATGGGGATGGTGCAGTAGGTACACCAGTAGTCACATCCGTCTTGAACCTTAAGAAAGTAGCGTGTGCGGTCCTCGCCCGAACACGACGGCCTGAACTGGCGTATGTTGCGTGTGGGGGTAATATCGATTTCGGCTTCTTGACGCGAGCCGGCGAGATAGTTGTCGATAAGCTCTCCGAGCGCCAGCTTCTGGTCAGTCCCCGCTACGATACTTACACCGGGAATGGCGGCTATCTCCTGGCCTTTGAGCTGGGCGTAGCAGCCGGTGACCACTATGAGCGCTTCGGGATAGCGCTTGGCAAACCCTCTGATGGTCTGGCGGCACTTTTTGTCGGCCATTTCGGTCACAGAGCATGTGTTGACAACCACGATGTCGGGTGTCTCTCCTGTCTGGACACGGCGTATGCCTTTTGCCGCCAGCAACTTTGCCACGGTCGAGGTCTCGGCAAAATTGAGCTTGCAGCCGAAGGTATGGTAGAGAGCCGTACGGCCCTGAAATGTCAGTGGATCGATCATGACTACAAATTTACCGCTTTTAGCCCAACGTACCAAACCTTTTGCTATGGTGCGGACGTTATATTCCGTAGAGAAATTTTTAATGTTTGTCCGGAAGTGACACATTTACCACATGATAAGCATACTTTCGGCGAATAATTCGTATATTTGCAAAATATCTATATATCCGCTCATGACCAGTAATGAATCATTGACAGAGATCTACGCCCGCAGTTTCGCCGATAACTGGGATCTGCCTGCACTTACCGATTATACCGACGGCCGTACGCTCAACTATAGCGATCTGGCTCTCGCCGTGGCTCGCAACCATATGCTTTTTGAAGCCGTCGGGATAAAACGTGGCGACAAGATAGCCCTTATAGGCCGTAATTCCATCGACTGGGTGGTGATATTCATGTCGGCCGTGACATATGGCGCTACAATAGTGCCTATCCTGTCTGACTTTACAAGCGATGACGCCACTCATATAGTCAACCATTCGGGCGCGATACTGATGTATGTCGACAACAACATATGGGATTCGATGGAGTTTGAGAAGATGCGCGCCCTACGCGGAGTAATTTCTGTGGCAAAAGGTCAGTTACTGGCCGAGCATCCGCTCAACGAAGACATCATATCCAAAGCTATAAAGAATCTGAACCGGCGGTTTCGTGCCCGCTATAAAGGTAGTTTTACCGCCGCCGACATCAGTTATGCACCGAGTAGCCCCGATGAGCTGGCGGTAATAAACTATACATCGGGCACGACAGGATTTTCCAAAGGTGTGATGCTCACACACCACAATCTGTGGGGCAATGTGACCTACGGTATATCGCGGCATCTGCACTACCGCGGATCGCGTTGTCTGTCGTTTCTGCCGCTGGCTCATGCATTCGGATGTGCGTTCGATATGCTTACGCCGCTGGCCGCCGGATCTCACGTGACGTTGCTGGGCCGATTGCCGTCGCCGCGTATATTGCTCAAGGCGTTTGCCGATGTGAAGCCGAATCTGGTGTTGTGCGTGCCGCTGATTCTCGAAAAAATCTACAAGCAGCAGATACTGCCGATGATAGTGCGCAAGCCAATACGCTGGGTACTTGCCATTCCAGGTGTCGACAAGGCTCTGTACACCATAATGCGGCGTAAACTTGTGGCAGCCTTCGGAGGCGAGTTTGAGGAAGTGATTGTAGGAGGAGCTCCGCTCAACCACGAGGTCGAGGACTTCCTGCTGCGTATCAAATTCCCATTCACCGTAGGCTACGGCATGACGGAGTGCGGGCCACTCATTTCCTATACGTCATGGCGCAACTTTATTCCCGGGTCGGCAGGGCAGACTCTCGAAGGCTTTATGGAAAGCCGCATCGATTCGCCCGATCCCGAGAACGTTCCCGGCGAAATATGTGTGCGTGGCACCAATGTCATGCGCGGATATTACAAAAATCCTAAAGCAACGGCCGAAGTACTCGACTCCGACGGATGGTTGCACACAGGCGACATGGGTACACGTTCGGCCGACGGAACGCTGTTTATCAAAGGCCGCTACAAGACAATGATACTCTCTGCATCGGGTCAGAACATCTACCCCGAAGAGATCGAGGCCAAACTCAACAATATGCCGCTTGTAGCCGAGAGCCTCGTGGTAGAGCGCAACGGCCGACTGGTGGCGTTGGTATATCCCGATTATGAGGCCATGGATCACTTCGGCATCACGTCGTCGCAGCTTCCCGACGAGATGGAAAAAGTGCGCGCCGACCTCAACAAAATAGTAGCGCCATATGAGCATATTGACCGTATACAGCTCCGCGCCAGTGAATTTGAAAAGACTCCAAAACGATCTATAAAACGTTATCTATACAAAGATTAAACCGATGCGTGCCGCCATTCTCACAGTAGTATTTCTTGTAATATCAAACGTATTCATGACCCTGGCCTGGTACGGCCACCTCAAACTGCAGCAGACCGGTGTGTCGTCCAACTGGCCGCTTTATCTCGTAGTACTGTTGTCGTGGGGTATAGCCCTGCTTGAATACACCTTTCAAGTCCCGGCCAACCGCATGGGCTTTGAAGGCAACGGAGGCCCGTATTCGCTCGTGCAGCTGAAAGTGTTGCAGGAAGCCATAACGCTCGTAGTGTTTACGCTGGTAGCTATGGTGATGTTTCAGGGAATGCACTTGCGATGGAACCACATAGTGGCCTTCCTGCTGCTAATTGCAGCCGTCTACCTTGTATTTATGGAGTAACCATTCCAGAATTTTTTGAAAAAAATTACGCCTGGCCGAACTTTTTTCGCTGCCAGGCGTTTTACTTATGAGATGTCGGTAATGACATCGCAATACAGCAAGAAAGAAAATGTGATAATGATTGGTTTAATAAACAACGTCGGGTAGCCGTGAGGTCGCCCGACGTTGTTTATTGCAGTTAATCCAATTGCATTAACTCATATTAACATTGATGTGCTTAATTATGGCCCTACCGTGAGGCTACCTTTGTGGTGTAAACTTAAAAACACTACAACAATGGGCAAAATCTCCTCGACCGACATTCTCCACATCGCCATCACCCGCAATGGCCGTCAGATAGCATCGCTGTCAGTATCCGGACTTACCACCGTCACCGAAGTGATGCAGACACTCCACCGTCAGGCAACAGGAGCCGGACTGGTAAAATTCTCTATACGCAACGGCTCGCAAGGCTGGACCTATACATCCAACGTTCGCATAGCCTGACGTGACACGCAACGATCGCAATCAATGTTCAGAACCATTTCATACCCTCTCCGCCACGATGTGAATCGCAGGCGGAGAAACCCTCTTTCTGCATCGCGACCAATTTCCGAAGATAAAAATCAGACATGCGAAGAAAAAAGCCGTACAAAATTTGGCAATATCACTACAAACGCCTAAATTTGTACCCGCAAAGTCG
>CAZOCO010000070.1:0-11410 GCA_964578325.1 uncultured Muribaculum sp. | reverse complement strand
TAGTTTTATTACTTGCTGTTGTATTCAGCGTATCACTCTTCTCTTGCGGTGGTTCAAACAAGGCTGCTGAAGAGGCTGTTGACACTGTAGCTGTTGAAGAAGTAGCTGTTGAAGAAGTTGCTGTTGTTGACACTCTCGCTGCTGATTCTGTTGCTGCTGACAGCGCTGCTGTTGAAGCTCCCGTTGCTGAATAATTGAGAGATTTCTCTTTTGCGACTCCCCATATGAGGGTGTAGCATTACAGCAAGAATAAGCTGACCACCCCACTACGGATGATCAGCTTTTTTATTTTTTGTCCTTTTTCCCGGTCCTACAAACAGTGATATCTATGGAAGAACGATTGCATCAGACCCAACAGCAGCGCATGCAACAGCGATTATTGCCTCTGCAGCTACGATATGGCCGTATGCTTGAAATGTCGGGCCCGGAGATTGAAGACGAAGTGCGTCAGATGCTTGACGATAATCCTGCTCTGTGTGAGGTGCACCACGACGATACCTCTATCGGTGATAACTCATTTTCAGAAACATCTGAAGAAATTCAACTTGCAGATTTTCCAAATGAAGATGAAATTCCATATCGTCAGGTGATTACTGGTGGAGGTATTGCTTCGTCATCAGCATTTGGTTCCGATTTTGCTGATGACAACATTTCGCTTGCCGATCATCTTGTGGCGCAGTTGCCCGATCTGCGACTATCTGATACAGATAATATGATAGCGCTGTATGTCATAGGCAATCTGAATGAAAACGGATATCTGGAGCGTAGTCCGCGTTCCATCGCTCACGACATCGAGCAGGTAGCCTCTTTTTCTGTCACTACGGATGATGTAGAAAGGGTAATCGACCGTATACGGCAACTCGATCCAGCCGGAGTCGGAGCCTCTGATCTGCGTGATTGTCTGTTGCTACAATTGTTGCGTATGCCGCGTACTCGCGATGTCGCTAATGCTACTGCTATTGTAGACAAGTACTTTGAAATGTTTACGTTGCGCCACTTCAGACAGCTTACTTCGGCAACCGGATTCAGTGATGAAGAATTGAAAGCGGCAATTGACATTATCCGCTCTCTCAATCCGAAACCCGGAGCGGCATACAACATTACATCGCACGAGCAACGCAACAACTACATAATACCTGATTTTGCTGTTGAAGCCGACGGCGACAGACTGACGGTCTCGGCACTTAATGCTGTCCCTGAACTGGCTATAGAGACTACTTTCTCTGCTGATGCCGAAGATGCTATATCTGACCGTTCAGAGGCTCGGTTGTTTGTCAAGCAGAAACGCGAGGAAGCGCAAGACTTTATACATTTACTCCATATGAGACAGTCTACACTTCTGCGTGTCATGCGTGCGATAGTTGAATTGCAGACACCGTTTTTCCTCGACCCGTCGGGCGATAAATCCTTATTGCGTCCAATGATTCTTCGTCAGATTGCAGAAAAAACTGGTCTTGACATTTCTGTAATATCCCGTGCTACATCGGGCAAATATGTCACAACTGCTTCTGGAGTCTATCCGTTGAAGATGTTTTTTAGCGAGCGATTTCACGATGATGCCGATGATGTTTCAAACAGTCGCAGTGATATGTCGTCGCATGCGGTGCTTGAGGCTATCAAGACGCTTATTGACGAAGAAGACAAAAGCACTCCTTTGAGCGATGACGCTATAGCTGCGGAATTACATCGGAGAGGTCTGGATGTCGCCCGACGAACAGTCGCCAAGTATCGAGAGCGTCTTGGTGTGCCGGTTGCCCGTCTGCGGCGTACCTTGTAGAGTCGCGCGTTCAGATATTTTTTAGAACAAAGTCGCAGGCACGCGCGTTTTCATACTATGAAGCCATATTATATCATATCAAAATTTTTCTCGTGGACATTAAGCCCTATGCTGTTGCCTGTCTACGGTATATTTATATGTCTGTGGCTCACGCCGTGTTCGCTTATTCCACTGATGTCTCGTTGGCTTATAATTGCATGTACATTTCTTATTACGTGTATAGTGCCTGCGGTAGCAGTTCTAGTGCTTTTCCGGATGAAACTGATTTCCGACCGGGGGCTTAACCGACGGGAAGACCGTCTGATACCATATATTGTGACGTTGCTGTGCTATGTTGCAGAGACTGTGTATCTGATGCGCATCGGAGCTCCTCGATGGATGTGGATGTTTATGGTCGGTGCGGCATGTGTGGTAATAGTATCGGCTTTGGTAAATTTAAGGTGGAAAATCAGTGGCCATATGGCCGGAATAGGTGGTCTTACCGCTTTGGTTTTGAGGCTAATGGTTTCTGATCTTGCCGTTTATGACCTGATGCCTTTGCTGGTTGTGGCCATATTGTTGTGTGGCGCGTTAGGCACGAGCCGTATATTGTTGAATTGCCACACATTGGGCCAGGTATTAGCCGGATGGATTAACGGTTTTCTGTGGGTGTTTTTGTTGACATGACTAAATCGTCACTCGTGCGCGGTCAGCGCCAGTGACAATACAGAAATCTGTATGTCTGGCGTCATGTCACGAAGGGCTTTGCACACTGACAATATGGTGGCTCCTGTAGTCAGTACGTCATCAACAATCAACAGATGTTTTGTGCCTGAATCCGGTGTCTTGAGGGCGTAATAACTACTACTTGCATTTTCCCATCGTTGAAACTGGCTTTTACGTGTCTGGGTGCTGTGGTATCGGGTTGCCACAAGATTGTTATATACCGGTATTCCCGTGATATCTTTTATACCCTGTGCCACATATTCACTTTGGTTGTAGCCGCGGCGCATTTTTTTCCACCAGTTCATCGGCACGGGAACTATGCCGTCGATGTCAGCGAAAAAGCCTTCGGACTTCAGTCGTGAGGCTTCGATGCGTGCAAGATGTCTCACAATATATGGTTGTGAATTATATTTGGCCTTCAGTATGAGTTGGGCATGTTTGCCACCTTTGTGATAATAAAACATTGCGGCAGCGCGTTCTATCGGTTGCGTGGATGCAAGGCGTTCGTGTATGATGTTGAAGTTGTGGTTGTCGTTTCTAACGTATGGTAGTGACGACAGGCAGTGCAGACACAATACCTGTTCACCCTTTACGAGCGAACATCCGCATATCTGGCATGTGTCAGGATATATGGTTTTCAGTATACCGTCGAATATGTCGTAAATTCTATTCCACATCTTCATGGTTTATGGCCTCTTTAAGCGCTCTCACTACCAGATCGGTCTCAAATCCACGTTGTATACCATGTCTTATCAGTTTCAGATATTCTTCTTTAGATTCTGGCCGACCGTTTCGTTGTAAGCGAACTGTCATTATATGGAGTAGAGTGCGGTAGTATTCTGTCTCATCGATTTCTGCCAACGCTTCGGCTGTAATATTCCTTGCTACACGTTTGGCGGCCAGTGATGCGGCTATTTTGCGACGTCCCCAGTGGGCAAAAGTCAATCGGTCGCGCACATATGCTCTGGCAAATCTTGAATCGTCGATAAAACGATTCTTGATCAGAGATTCGATTATAGTATTTCTATCATGTTCGGCTATGCCCCATCTGAACAGTTTTTCGTGAATCTCGCCCGAGGAGTGTTCGCCCCGGGTGCATGCGTCTTCCAGTCGCTCAAGTGCCTGTTCTGGTGTAAGTCGTTTTCTTATCATTGCACCTGTTATTTCTGTGCGGTTATGAATCGTTTATGCCCGGCCATATCCCTATGTATCTCGATGTTCCGAAGACCATACTCTTTCAGTAAGTGGCTCAGTTGGTCGGCAAACAGCGGATTTATTTCAAGATATAATGTTCCCGCATTCTCGTTAAGCCGGTGGCTGGCAATGGCGGCTATGGGGCGGTAAAACCGGAGCGGGTCGTCATCGGGGACAAACAATGCGATAGAAGGTTCCCAACGTACCACGTTTGGCTCCATAGAGGCTCGTTCACTGTCGGCGATGTAAGGCGGGTTGCTCACGATAATATCGAATTTTTCGGTAGTATCCCATTTCAGAATATCGGCTTGAGAGAATTTTACCGAAACTCGTTGTGAGGCTGCGTTTCGACGGGCCACTGCAATTGCATCGGCCGAAATATCTATAGCTTCCACCTTGGCAAATTTCAGTACACGGGCAAGGCTTACGGCAATACATCCCGACCCGGTACACAGATCAAGTACCGACAGATCTCTTTTTTCAGACCACCGGTCGACTATCATGTCTACAAGCTCTTCTGTTTCAGGACGAGGTATGAGTGTTGACCGGTCTACTTCTATATCGCTACCATAAAACCGTGTATGTCCGATAATGTATTGCAGAGGTTCGGAGTTGTCAGTCATACGGTTTGTAATACTATCAAATTTCTCTACCGTAAGTGCTGAAATTTCCCTATCTTTGCGCAAAACAATATCCACCGGCGCGACGTGAAGAAGTTCCGCCATGAGAACTTGTGCTGCCGACTTTGCTTCATCTTCTGAAAATGTCGGTGTAAGGCGGTCGACTATGCGGTCGCGAAGGTCGCGAAGTGTAAGTTGGTTGTCTTCCATAAGTTTTATTGCAAAGATACTCATTTTTATCGTCAATGACTCATGAATGTAGATCGATTATATATGCAGCGGGCTATTTCGCTTGCCCGCAACGGCCTCGGATCTGTATCACCCAATCCGATGGTTGGGGCTGTCATCGTACATGATGACCATATTATAGGTGAGGATTGGCATCGCTGCTATGGAGAGGCCCATGCCGAGGTAAATGCTGTCGCCGCCGTTGCCGACAAATCGTTGTTGTCGCATTCTACTATATACGTCACTCTGGAACCTTGTTCTCACTATGGTAAAACTCCGCCATGTGCCAAATTACTTATTGAAAATAATCTGTCCAGGGTCGTGGTCGGCTCTCTTGATCCGTATTCCGAAGTATCGGGTAGGGGGGTGTCAATGCTTCGCGATGCAGGTATTGATGTTGAGGTCGGAGTGTTGGAGCAGGAGTGTAAGGCTGTGAATCCGTTTTTCATGAAAGCACATTCTGCGAGACGTCCATGGGTGACGCTGAAATGGGCGCAAAGTCGTGATGGATTTATTGACCGCACACGTAGTGCTGGTGAAGTCCCAGCGCTATTTTCATCTCCGTTCACATCAATGCTCACCCATCGTCTGCGTTCGCTCCATGATGCGATACTTGTTGGCGGAAATACCATGTTGACCGACCGCCCCTTGCTTACTGTGCGCCATTGGCCAGGAAAATCACCGCGACGCTTTGTCGCCAACCGTTCGGAGAAAATCGTGTTGCCCGCGGAATTTTCGCGAGTGAGAGGAGATAATCCGCAGAAACTACTTGAATATCTATATTCCGAGGGCGTTACATCGGTGCTGGTAGAAGGTGGTGCACGATTATTGCAGTCATTTATAGATGCCGGGATGGCTGATATGATTCGAGTTGAGACGGCAACGAATATTGTTTTGTCTGCCGGTGTCAGAGCTCCGCATCTCACCGATACTGTTGTCTCGGAGTCGAAGCAATTCGGTGCGTCACGAATTGATTACTACGGAGATATACCCTGGTTTGTCGCCAATGTTTAAGGTCGTTAAAATCAGATAAAAAGCGTCAAATGACGACTATATTTATCTTCGTTAGCGAAAAATAATGTAATTTTACATCGCGTTTTGACTTATTCTTCATGGTTTTGTCGCTGTGTCGCGCCTATTTCGTGCGCTTTTACGACGAAATTCTCGGAAATAGTTGCTATATTTGTAGTTTGAAAACTCATATGTGATAAAAATGAATAAGAATTTTGTGAAACTCTCCGTGGGCCTATTGGGCGGAATGCTTATGCTACAGGCTTGTAATGGAGACTCCAATAATATCACTTTCGACGATCTTGATCTATCGACCGGCGACTCGTATAGCTCTACCGCCATCACGTCGTTTAATATAAAGCCAAACAGCAAGGTGCTTACTCATCTTGATTCTGTGTTTTTTACTATAGATCTTCTTGAGGCTCGTATATTCAATGCGGATTCGCTTCCTTACGGTACAGATGTCAGCAAGCTCGTTATGAATCTCGGCTCTGAAACTGTATCCAAAGTTACAGTAAAATACACTGATGCGAAGACTCTTGAGGAAAAAGAAATTACATATGGTTCGTCTGATAGTATTAACTTTAATGAACCTGTTACACTGACTGTATTGTCGGCCAACGAGTTGTATGAGCGCACTTACGATGTAAAAGTTAATGTGCACCGTATGAAGCCCGATTCTCTCTGCTGGGGATCGTTGGCTTATTCCGCTCTCCCTGCTACCTCCGCGCCGTTGTCGCAGAAGACTGTAAAACTGGGAGACAAGGTATATTGCCTGACACAGTCGGCCTCCGAATATTCTGTGGCATCGACCACTGCTCCGGCAGATAACTCATCGTGGCAGATTTCCAAATTGTCTATGCCGTTTGTGCCGGTCGTGGAGTCGTTCAATGCTACCGACGATGCGTTATTTATTTTGTCGGACAGCGGAGACCTGTATACATCGGCCGATGGTAAAATGTGGACGTCAACAGGCGTTTCCGGATGGTATTCGGTAATAGGAGGTTACGGCTCAAAACTTCTCGGCGTTGGTGTCTGTGATAATGACTATAAAGCTGCAATCTACCCGGCAGATATTCAGGTTGAAGCATCTCCGCTTCCCGAGGGATTTCCTGTGTCGGGACACAGCCAGACAATTATTTATACTACAGAATGGAGTGCGGCACCGCAGGCTATATTTGTCGGCGGACGTTGTGCCGATGGTTCTATGTCGTCGGCTACGTGGGGATTCGACGGTACGCATTGGACTCGTTTCAGCACTCTGCCTGAAAAAATAGCATTGGAAGGAGTGACTCTGATTCCATATACAACATTTTCTGTAAATACCACCAACTGGACTGTCTCATCATACAATACTCTGATCGCATTCGGAGGTCGAGCAGCCGATGGTAGTGTGAGCCATAATCTGTACATATCGCGCGACTGGGGTCTGAACTGGCATCTTGGCGATGATCTCATGACACTTCCCGATGATATGCCGGCGATGTCGTTTGCCCAGGGTATCATAGTCGATTCTGTGCTTGGTGATGATGCTTCAGCCGTTTCCGGGTGGAACAATATATCTACTGCTGCTCCCAATAAACTGTGGTGGGATATCACCGATATGTCGACGATCGGACGTGCATCTGTGCCTGTTTCATCATGGACTTGTCCGTATATATATATATTCGGCGGTGTCGCTGAAAACGGAGTATTGTATGATACCGTGTGGCGAGGAGTAATAAATCGTATGACATTCAAACCGTTGCAATAAATTTAGCGTGATCATGCGGCAAGTTTTTTTGTTGAAAATGTTTTATCCTGCGGTGCTGGCGTTGTTTTTCATTGCCGGTACAGGCGGACTTGCCGCGCAAGAATCGACGTATAGGTTTGACGCCGGAGCCGGTATCGGTATGACCGGATATCTTGGAGACATAAATACATCAAATCCGTTTGCGCATCCCGGATTTGGAGGAGCCGGTATTTTCCGATATCTTATCAACACACGTTGGGCTGTGCGTGGTACACTATTTGGTGGAAGTGTCAGCGGAGACTCAAAGAATATGGATAATGTATTTCCAGATGGACAGATATATAAGTTCTCCGGCAGTATCTATGGTCTTGATGCACGCGTAGAGTTTAATTTTTTCAACTATGGCATAGGCGAACGGTACCGGAAGATGAAGCGTTGGTCTCCCTATATTGCCGTAGGAGCCGGGCTGATTGTGGCTTCGTGCGACGGGACATCGGCTTCGTTTTCATTGCCTATGGCTCTCGGTGTCAAATATAAGGTAAAACCACGCATAAATCTTGGTATAGAATGGACTATCGCCAAGACGTTTACAGATAAAATGGATGGCCCTGTCCTCGACGATCCATATAAAATAAAGAGTTCTTTTATTAAAAATACCGACTGGTATTCCACTCTTATGGTCACTTTGACGTATGAGTTTGGCGAACGTTGTAAGAATTGTTATTACGTAGATTGACAATATGATACCGACTTCCGGCGAAAACATATCAAATATTCCGGTTCACGTAGCTGTCATAATGGATGGCAACGGACGATGGGCTGTCAACCGTGGTCTTGAACGTACAGAAGGCCATATACGTGGTGTAGACTCTGTCAGAGAAATCACAGCCGCGGCGTCAAATGCCGGAGTTAAGTATCTGACTCTATATGCGTTTTCAACCGAAAACTGGCATCGTCCTGACGCCGAGGTCAATGCGCTGATGAATCTGTTGGCAATGTCAATTGAGGCAGAAACGCCATCGCTTATTGCCAACAATGTAAGCATCTCTATTATCGGAGATCTTCAGCGTCTCCCCGAATATGCTTATGATAGCCTTATGCGTTCTGTAAAGCTCACATCGGAGTGCGACGGGCTTAATCTCATTCTGGCGATATCATATTCGGCACGTTGGGAAATTACTGAAGCCGCCCGACGTATTGCCCGCCGGGCTATGGAGGGGGAAATAGACATTGATGCTATCGACGATGATATGCTTTCAGATAACTTGTCTACGGCAGGTATTCCAGACCCCGATCTGCTGATACGTACTGGTGGCGACTTGAGGGTGTCAAATTTCTTGTTATGGCAGATCGCTTATGCCGAAATATATGTCACTAAAGTGTTGTGGCCCGATTTCGGAAAAGTCCAGTTTATGGAGGCTCTCGCCGACTATTCACGCCGCCAGCGACGTTTCGGGCTGACAGGAGATCAGGTATCCCGACAAACCGATAATCATAATCAATAATCAAATTTTAGCCTTTTAGGTCACAAGATACTCACTCAAACCAATCAATATCGACTATGCGTAAACGTCTATATATATTTATACTTGGAATATTGACCGCTTTCTATGGGCAGGTCGCCAATGCTGCCGTTGACAATCAGGCTCCGGTCGACACCATATACGCCCCTGCGGTAGTGTACACCGGTATTCCTAAAACGTATACTGTAGCCGATATTAAAGTTACCGGTGTCCCAAATTACGAAGATTATATCATCACCGGATATTCCGGCCTTAATGTCGGAGATAAAATCGAGGTTCCGGGCCCGGAAATCACATCTGCGATAAAGAGACTTGCCCGTCAGGGTCTATTTTCAAAGATTCAGATTAAAGTCGAGAAAATTGCCGGCGATAAGATCTGGCTTGAATATGCGTTGAGTCCGCAACCGCGTATCTCTGAAATAACATACCATGGTGCCAGCAAGGGTGAGCGTAAGGATCTTGAGGAAAAACTTCAGCTCATGAAGGGCAATCAGATTACTCCGAATATCGTCAACCGAGCCAAAATGCTTATCAAGGAGTATTATGACGGCAAAGGATTCGGAAATGCTGACATACGTGTGGTGCAGACTGAAAATCTGTCTGCTCCCAATGAGAACAACGTTGATATATACATTGATAAGAACGGCAAAGTCAAGGTACACAAAATATATATTACCGGAAACTCGCAGTTGTCCGACCGGAAGATCAAAAATACCATGAAGAAGACAAACGAGAAAGGCAATTTGCTCAATCTGTTTAAGCAGAAGAAGTTTGTCGAATCAGACTATCAGGACGACCTCGACCGCATCATAAAGAAATATAACGAGTATGGTTTCCGTGATGCAAAGATAATTTCAGACAGTGTGGTTGCTTACGATGACAATACCGTCGACGTGTATATCGACCTTGAAGAGGGTGGAAAATACTATTTGAGCGATATCCAGTGGGTCGGTAATACCGTATACCCGTCAAGTCTTCTTGACCGTATTCTCGATATTAATCCGGGTGATGTCTACAATCAGACACTGCTCAACAAGCGTCTTTCTGAAGACGATGATGCCGTTGCAAATCTTTATCAAAACCACGGTTATCTGTTCTCTCATCTGGTGCCTATAGAAAAAAATGTATCCGGTGATTCTATTGCCCTTGAACTTCGTGTTATCGAAGGTCCGCAGGCTACGATCAATAATGTCATTATTAACGGTAACGACCGTCTCTATGAAAAGGTAATACGTCGCGAACTGCGAGTAAAACCCGGTGAACTTTACAATAAGGAAGACATCATGCGTTCTGCACGTGAAATCGCGCAGACCGGACACTTTGATCCGGAAAACATGGATATCCAGCCGCAGCCCAATCAGGAAAACGGAACCGTCGACATTGTATTCAATCTTGAATCAAAGGCTAACGACCAGGTTGAGGTGTCGTTCGGTTGGGGTCAGACTGGTCTGATAGGTAAACTTGCTCTGAAGTTTACCAACTTCTCTATCAAAAATCTATTTAATCCAAGTGCATATAAGGGCCTGATTCCGCAGGGCGAAGGTCAGACATTCACAATATCTGCCCAGACTAATGCCAAATATTATCAGTCATATTCTATCTCGTTCCTTGACCCATGGTTTGGCGGTAAGCGTCCTAACTCTCTTTCTGTTTCGGCCTATTATGCCCGTCAGACCGGTATCAACTCCGATTATTATTCAAAAAACTGGTATAACGGTTACGGCTATGGCTACGGTTATGGCTATGGTTACGGAGGGTCAAACAGCTACTACAACGACTATCTGCAGTCATCCTACGAGAACGCCTACGACCCCAATAAGATGTTGCAGATGCTCGGTGTGACGGTAGGCTTCGGTAAACGTCTGTCGTGGCCCGACGACTTCTTCTCATTTGAAGCCGATCTGTCGTATCAGTGGTATTATCTTAAAAACTGGGATTACCTGTATTATATGAACAATGGAGCGTCGAATGCTCTCGTACTGGGATTGACATTGTCGCGCCAGTCAATCGACAATCCTCTTTATACCCGTAAGGGGTCGCTTTTCTCCATTAATCTGCAGGTCACCCCTCCGGCCTCGCTATTCATGGGTAAGCGAAATTGGAAACAACTCTACGAAAGCAATACCGCAGCAGATAAGAAAGTGCTTTACAATTGGATTGAATACTGGAAACTGCGCTTCAAATCGCGTACGTATACCCCACTCACCAATCCTGATGGAAAGTATACTCTTGTGTTCATGACACGCGCTGATTTTGGTCTGCTCGGCTCATACAACAAATATCTCAAGTCGCCGTTTGAAACATTCTATGTAGGAGGAGACGGAATGTCTGGATCTTATACCTATGCTACCGAGACCATCGGTATGCGCGGATATGAAAACGGTCAGTTTACTCCTTACGGCCAGGAAGGCTATGCCTACGCCCGCATCGGAGCTGAACTGCACTTCCCGTTCCTGTTGTCATCGTCGACTACTATCTATGGTCTGGCATTTGCCGAGGCCGGTAATGCCTGGACAAGCGTAGGCAAAATTGCACCGTTCAATCTGAAGCGTTCGGCGGGTGCCGGTGTGCGTATCTATCTGCCTATGGTCGGTATGATGGGTATTGACTGGGCATATGG
>CAZOCO010000069.1:0-11498 GCA_964578325.1 uncultured Muribaculum sp. | reverse complement strand
TGCTTTTTGCCGTTTGGCTCAGTCACGTAGCTCGCTACGCTCCCTCCCCTTCACGTCAAAAATCCCTCCGTGATATGCAACCCCGCTGTTAACTTTTTTTACCGAACACGCTCTAAATAGCCGCAGTAATTTAGAATAAGTATAAATAATTTTTAGTTTACCATGATTTTTGCGTAAATTTGAATCGCAAAAAGAATATCAATGAGACTATCCGACCTAAAGACCGGCGAATCGGGTATTGTAGTCAGACTACTCGGACATGGGGCGTTTCGTAAACGCGTCATAGAGATGGGCTTTGTAAAAGGACAGGAGATAAAAGCCATACTCAATGCACCTCTAAAAGACCCGATCAAATACAGCATTATGGGCTACGAACTATCGCTTCGCCGCAACGAAGCAGAAATGGTGGAAATCGAGCCAATCAACACACAACATAATGCAGCCGGACAGCATGAAGGCAACGGATACGTGTACAGTCACGAAGAACAGACGGCAACCCATGAGCGCCAGCAGTCTAATGTAATAAACATCGCCCTGGTAGGCAATCCGAACTGCGGCAAGACCACACTGTTCAATATATCGTCTGGAGCCCACGAACATGTAGGCAACTACAGCGGCGTCACAGTCGACGCCAAGAAAGGTCACTTCAACTACAATGGATACAGATTCAATATAGTAGACCTGCCCGGCACATATTCGCTATCGTGCTACTCGCCTGAAGAAATATACGTAAGAAGATATCTGCGCGAAGAGACACCCGACGTAATAGTGAATGTGGTAGTAGCGTCAAACCCGGAACGCAACCTGTACCTGACCACAGAACTGATAGATATGGACCGCCCGATGGTAATAGCTCTGAATATGTATGACGAGCTCGAACGATCGGGAGCAGCACTTGACTACAAACTTCTGGGTAAGATGATAGGCATACCTGTAGTACCTACCGTATCGCGTACCGGAGAAGGGTTGCACAAGTTACTCGACACAATAATCGAAGTCAACGAAAGGCGCAACCAATCGGTGAGACATGTACATGTCACAATGTCGAAAGAACTCGAAGCGGCTACCGCAGAAATAAAAGACGCGATAAAGGTAGATACCTCCATCACGCCACATTTTTCGCCCCGCTATCTGGCGATAAAGCTGCTTGAACGCGATACAGAAACAGAAAAATACCTGTCAACGGCTAAAAACCGCGACAAAATAATGGCTACACGCGACGATGCCATATCACGGGTAGCCAAACTGTTTCCTGACGAAAGCAATGACCTGGCCTCACTGATCGCACAGGAAAAATACGGATTTATAGCCGGAGCACTTGCCGAAACCTACACTCCCCCGGCCAAAGAAAAAGAAAACACCACGAATATAATTGACGCGATAGTAACCAACAAACTGTTTGGATTTCCGCTTTTTCTGCTCATAATGTGGTTTATATTCTGGTGTACGTTTTCTATAGGAGCCTATCCGATGGGTTGGATAGAAAGCATCGTAAACTGGATAAGTGTCACGCTACAGACATATCTACCCTCCGGCCCGCTTAAAGACCTGATCGCCGACGGTATAGTAGGCGGCGTAGGCGGCGTGATCGTTTTCCTTCCGAATATATTAATACTGTACTTCTTCGTATCATTTCTCGAAGACTCCGGCTACATGGCCCGGGCAGCATTTATCATGGACAAAATAATGCATCGCATCGGGCTACACGGCAAATCATTCATACCGCTGGTGATGGGCTTCGGATGCAATGTACCGGCCATCATAGCAACCAGAACCATAGAAAGCCGATCGAGCCGCATCATTACGATACTTATCAACCCATTTATATCGTGTTCGGGACGTCTGCCAGTGTATGTATTGCTTGTAGGAATATTCTTCCCACACCATGCGAGTCTGGCATTTCTCGGGCTGTATCTCCTTGGAATAGCCGTAGCCGTAGTGACAGCGAAACTGCTGCGTAGATTTTGGTTCAAGGCCGACGAAACGCCGTTTGTAATGGAGCTGCCACCCTACCGTATGCCGACATTAAAAGCCTCTCTGCGCCACATGTGGAATAAAGGCGAGCAGTATCTTAAGAAGATGGGAGGAATAATATTGCTGGCCAGCATAGCCGTATGGGCACTAAATTATTTCCCGCTTCACAACGAGGATTCGTCGGTACCGACTACCACCGAAACCGTAGATGACTCGACAATAGACACATCCCGCGATTCCTATCTTGAAATGATAGGAAAGGCAATAAATCCGGTAATGGAACCGCTCGGCTTCCACTGGCGATCGACCGTTGCGGTAATCGCCGGTGCACCGGCAAAAGAAATAGTAGTATCGACACTCGGCGTACTATATACCGGACATGAAGAAATCGACAACACCTCACTGTCATCGCGACTTGTAGCGATCAATCCGGCCACAGGTATGCCATACTTCAATGCCGCATGCGCGTTGAGCCTTATGGTGTTCGTACTGCTTTACTTCCCTTGTACAGCCACAGTAACAGCCATAGCCAGAGAAACAGGATCGTGGTGGTACAGCGTATTTTCGGTGATATACAATACGATGGTGGCCTGGATCGTAGCATTTATGGTCTACCGGATAGCTTTATTGCTGATGTAGTACGTGACGGCGTAAATTTTATCTGAATTTCAGTTGAATTTTCCTACCTTTGCAGCAGAAACGTGCAACAGGATATATGACATGGATAAATAAAATCTTAAAGATAATCACGATAGCGGCATTGTCGGTATTCGTGGGATTGCCCGTTGCCATATATATATTATTGAATCTGCCTCCTATACAGCACTATACCATCTCGAAAGCAGAAGTAGAATTGAGCCGCTTGCTTGGCGTACCAGTGACTATAGAAGGAGTAAATCCGGCTCTATTCAACAAACTATTTATCGAAGGAGTCACTATTACCGACAGCATCGGCAACGACACCATATTGTCGGTTGACCGTATCGGAGCCGGCATACGTATCGGGAAACTGATCACGTCGGGACGTATAGTATTCTCATTTGCAGAAATAATCAGTCCAGAAATACACCTGTGGCGCGACTCTACAGATTCAGAACTAAACATACAGCCTATTATCGAAAAATTGTCGACAGGAGAAAAATCGACAGAGAGTTCGTTTGACCTGGCAATAAACAATGTTGTTGTGCGTGGCGGTCAATTTACATATGATGTGCTGTCGAAGCCAGTAATAGCAGACAATCGAGTAGATTTCAACCACATACATATATCAGGGATAAAGGCAGACATCCTTGTTCCGCGATTGAGCGACAAAGACATCTCAATATACATAAAACGTCTGACCCTAAAAGAACAAGCCGGTATAACGGTGTCAAACATAGAAGCAAACATACATGTAGACGATTCATGCGCATCTGTAATACCGCTGAAAGTAACAACATCCAATTCCCTGTTGGAGATAAGCAGAATAGAAGCCCGCTACAAAAGTCTGGCAGATTTTGCAAGACAACCATTAGAGGCGTCATACAACGTGACTGTAGGCAAAAGCAGTCTTACTCCCGCAGATCTCCAATCACTTATTCCGGTATCCTATCCTCTTGACGCGCAATCGCCGGTGGAATTTTCGCTGAAAATAGAGTCGGCAAACAATCGTGTGATTGTAGACGAAATACATCTGGCCGACACAGACGGAGGTGTAGAAATATCCATACCACATATATCCGCATCTAATGTCAGAGACAAAGACTCGGTAGCTGTGGAGATTCCTGCAATGAGAATTTTTGCAGACCCAAGCAAACTGCATTTTGACAATCCGAAAATACAGACTGTGGAGTCACGGCTGCCCCCAATAGAACTGACCGGCAATATCACACTAAATGCTGCGGCACAAAGCAATGTCACAATGGCCGTATCTTCGTCGACAGGTAAACTGAAGTTACATGCAACCGCATCACCATTAAACAGCTTGGATAGACTGGCATTTACCGCCTCGGCTGAAGGAAGCGATATAAATCTTGGTAAAATACTCAACCAATCCGATTTAGGAGCAGCAGATTTCCATGTTACGACAAAAGGCAATATGCTTAACCATAAACTCAACGGTAATGCCGACCTGGATATATCGCATCTTATATACCGCGGATATGACTATAAAGATATAACCGTAAGTGCAACAGCTGAAAAGGGAGACAGCTATACAGTATCCCTACAGTCGGCCGACGAAAACGCCATGATTGATGTACATACGAGTCTATCCGGGTTCAAAAAACCGGAACAACATATAAGAGCAAAGGCCAACATCTTCAGACTCTCACCTGAAGCACTGCATATGGCCGCAGGCAATACCGACAAGATATTGTCGGGACGCATCGACATCAACCTTTATGGCGCCGACCACCGGAACCTTAACGGGCGCATCGAACTCGACAATTTCCAATATGCCGACTCTTTGTCTAACGGTATCGCACTGGATCACTTCTCATTGCTATCGGGAGGAAACGAGACTTCACGCTACGCCGTAATACATTCTGATATACTTGACGGCAAAATAGAGGGTCAATACAATATAGGCGATGTACCTACGGCACTTTACAGTCTGGCAGCAAAGACGATGCCGGAACTTTTCCCTGCCAAGCAGTCTGACAACGATATTGACTGTGACCTCTCCATCAATATGACTCTGCGAGAGAACGCCACTACCAATAACTGGCTCAATTTCTTTAAATCGCCGGTAAAGGTGCTTTATCCTGTATCGGTGAAGGCTGATTTCTCCAACAGAGAACACATACTTACAGCCTCGATCGAGGCACCATACCTGATGCAGAAAGATAAATTTATCGATAACACGGCCCTGCACATTTCGGTTGACGGCGACAGCCGCCAGATAGTAGCCAACGCTGTCTCCACGTTCCCGACCAAACATGGAGCTACAGACCTGTCAATAGATATAAATTATGCTGACGGAGTGTCGGACATAGGCACACACTGGCAAGTAAAGTCGCCCCACCGCTACGAAGGAAGATTGAGCCTGACCGGAGAGGCGGCCCGCTCTACAACAGGAGAAATATACGCCGATATATCGGTAAACCGCACAACTGCAATAATGAACGATACCACATGGATTATAAATCCATCGGAAATATCGTACCATGCCAATGTGCTTACGATAAATAACTTCGAGATTTCGCGCGACAGACAATTCATACGCATTGACGGCATAGCTTCAGACAATCCACTCGACCGCATAGTGCTACAATTGCAGGATATAGATCTGGACTACGTGTTTGAGGCTCTTGCCATCCCGACCGCAATGTTCGGCGGGACTGCTACAGGCGACTTCTATGCCTCGGAAATATTCACAAAAACTCCGGTACTATACACACCTCAACTATATGTGCAAGGTTTCAAATATAACTCGGCACTACTTGGCGACGCATCAATACAAAGTGCATGGAATCCGGATACACAGGGCATATCAATAGTGGCGGACATTGTCAGCGACCAAAGCCGCCATAGTAGCGTGAATGGAGTGATATATCCTACCCGCTCGATGCTTGACTTCAAATTCGACACCGACAGCATCAATGTAGCATTTTTACGGCCGTTTATGGAAGCGTTTACATCTGAAGTAAAAGGACACGCATCAGGACATGCTCACCTGTACGGCACATTTTCCGACGTGAATCTTACCGGCGACATATTTGCACAAGACTTTACATTGAAAATCGACTATACCAACACTCTGTATCATGTCACCGACTCCGTACACATAACTCCCGGACGAATAGAATTTGACAATCTGACCATCAGAGACGACTACGGACATAGCGCAAAATTCAACGGTTATCTCGGGCATAATTATTTCCACGACCCATGGTTTGAATTCAGATTGAGTGATGCAAAAAATCTGCTATGCTACGACATAACTCCAGAAATAAATCCGGATTGGTACGGGCGTGTATTCTGCAACGGTACAGCCTACGTAAAGGGTGTGCCGGGGTATATTGATCTTGATATAAACGTATCTACTGCGGCCAACTCGGTATTCAACTTCGTGCTGTCGGATACACAGGCGGCCAACGAATATACATTTCTTGAGTTCCGCGACCGTAATGCAGCCTCGGGCGATCTGCTGTTGTCGATAGAGAATCCTTCGTCGGCATCGGTGAAACGTCTGAAAAAATATTATACCGAAGCCCGACGCGCCAGCCAGCTGTCGGCAGCAACCCGTTACCGTATAAATCTGCAGGTAGATGCCACCCCGGCGGCAGAAATGGTTATTGTGATGGATCCTGTGGGCGGTGACCGTATCAAAGCCCGAGGCAATGGAAACATACGTATGGAATATAATTCTTCGGACGAAGATCTGAAGATGTTTGGTTCGTATGTGTTGTCGCAGGGACTTTACAACTTCACTCTACAGGATATAATAATCAAGGACTTCACCATCAAGCCCGGAAGCTCCATATCGTTTCATGGCAACCCGCTCGATGCAACTCTTGACATACAGGCCACTTATGCTGTTAATGCCAACCTGAGCGACCTTGATGACTCGTTTCTTCAGGATAAAGAACTAAACCGCACTAATGTTCCGGTGCATGCATTGCTGAAAGTAAACGGAGATATTCACCAGCCCGATATAAGTTTCGACCTTGAATTTCCAACCCTGACACAGGATACATACCGTAAGGTACGCTCGATAGTGAGCACTGACGATATGATGAACCGACAGATAATATATCTCTTGGCTCTCAACAGGTTTTATACTCCCGACTACATGAACTCGACCACACGCGGCAACGAGCTTATGTCGGTAGCATCATCAACCATTTCCTCGCAATTGTCGAATATTCTTGGCCAAATCAGCGATAACTGGACAATAGCCCCGAATTTCCGAAGTGACCGGGGAGACTTCACCGATATGGAAGTAGATGTGGCTCTGTCGAGCCATCTGCTCAACAACCGTCTGCTGTTTAACGGAAACCTGGGCTACCGGGACAAAACTCTTAACACGAATACCTTTGTAGGAGACTTTGACATAGAGTACCTGCTGAATAAATCGGGAAGTGTGCGCCTTAAAGCCTACAACCGCTACAACGACCAAAATTATTTCGTAAAATCGGCACTGACAACCCAAGGCGTCGGCGTAATCTATAAAAAGGATTTTGACAACCTGTTAGATTTTCTCAAATTAAGGAATCCGAAAAAGAACGCGAACGAACCCGCAACACCCCGAAATGAGACATCGGTAAAAGAAGAAGACTCTTTGTTGGAATTTGCTCCACGCCACACTCCATAGGTACACTCCGTAGACAATAGATTTTTATATTCTGCAAAAAATTCGTACATTTGAAGCCATCAATACACCATTGATCACATAAATATGAAAAATCTACTGATCCGCACTGTTTCAGGCCTGATATACGTAGCCATCGTGCTGGCGGCGATCTTGATCAGCGACCTGACAATGCTTGCGCTGACTTTGCTTCTCGCTATTCCGGCTCTTAAAGAATATTCACTGATGATGCATCAGTACAAACATTCAGATGTACAGACCAAAGTTCCGGAAGGCAAATGTTTTAGTCTAAATATCGCGGCACTTGAATTGTGCGGGCTGGCTCTGATATTGGCTCTGTGGCAGTTAACTAACTCAATGTCGGGCCTTATGATGGGGATATTTTTACTCCTGCTGGTAGGCCGCATGCTTATGGCAATATATTCCAGCGACAAATCAGCTTTAAGCAATCTCGCGTCTGACCTTGGTGCGTTACTGTATATAGCTCTCCCGCTCGGATTGCTGAACTGTATATATGTAGAGAATACACATCTGGTGCTCGCGCTTTTTCTATTTATATGGCTAAACGATACGGGTGCTTTTCTGTTTGGCTCGGCACTGGGACGTCACCGTCTGTTTCCCTCGGTATCTCCCAAAAAATCGTGGGAAGGATTTTTCGGAGGATTAGCCGTCGTGATTGCCGCAGCAGTGGCACTGAATATATATCTGCCTGAATATTTCGGGTATCTGCCACTTGCTGCATTCACAGCCTATGCCGCCACAGTCTCGATATTCGCCACATGGGGCGACCTGTTTGAATCGTTTATCAAACGTACGGCAGGCGTAAAAGACTCCGGAAATATAATGCCCGGACACGGTGGAGCACTCGACCGTATCGACTCACTGCTTATAGTGAGCCTTGCCACAACCGCTTTTCTACTGATTATATAAACTATTACACTCCTTATACCTCTATGAGCGACAAAAGATATGATATGCGTGGCGTATCCGCTTCAAAAGAAGATGTACACAACGCAATAAAGAACATTGATAAAGGACTATTTCCAAAAGCATTCTGTAAGATAATCCCCGACTATCTCGGTGGAGATCCGGACTATTGCAACATCATGCATGCCGATGGCGCAGGTACCAAATCGTCGCTGGCTTATGCTTATTGGAAACAGACCGGCGACCTGTCGGTGTGGAAGGGTATCGCCCAGGACGCTCTTATAATGAATATCGATGATCTGCTGTGTGTAGGTGCAACAGACAACATACTGCTTTCGTCGACAATTGGACGCAACAAACTGCTTATACCCGGAGAGGTAATTGCGGCTATAATCAACGGCACAGAAGAGCTGCTCGAAGAACTGCGAGCAATGGGTGTCAGCATCTATTCTACCGGAGGCGAAACTGCCGACGTGGGCGACCTTGTACGCACGATAATCGTTGACAGCACGGTCACATGCCGAATGAAACGCTCCGATGTCATTGATAACGCCAATATCAAGGGTGGCGACGTTATTGTAGGTCTGGCAAGCTTCGGGCAGGCCACCTACGAAAAAGAGTACAACGGAGGAATGGGATCAAACGGTCTTACATCGGCGCGCCACGATGTATTTTCACATGCCGTAGCCGAGCGTTTTCCGGAAACATTCGACAGCGCAGTTCCCGACGAACTTGTATACTCCGGTTCTATGAATCTGGAAGACAAAGTAGAAGGCTCACCTCTCAATGCCGGTAAGCTTGTGCTTTCGCCCACTCGTACCTATGCTCCGGTTATCAAAAAGATTCTTGACACCATGCGACATCGCATACACGGCATGGTACACTGTTCGGGCGGCGCACAAACCAAGATCATGCATTTCGTCACCGACAAGCATATCATCAAGGATAATCTGTTCCCTATTCCACCACTGTTTGCCCTGATACAGCGCGAATCGGGCACCGAGTGGCAGGAGATGTACAAAGTATTCAACATGGGCCATCGCATGGAGATATACGTCAGCCCGGAAGACGCTGACGAAATCATACGCATATCTGAATCGTTCAACATACCGGCACAAATAGTTGGCCGTGTAGAAGATGCTCCGGCCAATAAGCTCACCATCAAATCACCGATGGGAGTGTTTGAATACTGATAAAAGCGATGTGCAGCGATGCGGCATGCAGGTATCATATCATCCATTGAGGCGGCTGTATTATTACTGACAGCCGGTATGATGCCTTCATGCACATTAACTGCCTCCCGCCATTCAACACCAGATACTACCTCAACAGATATACCCGACACTCTGCGTGTCGGCACCCTGTACAGCCCTACATCGTATTTTCTCCTCCGCGACACCGAAATGGGCTACGACTACGAACTTATAAACCGGTTTGCCGAAGAGAAAAATGTAGTTGTAGACCTGACTGTAGCATCAAGTCTTGAATCGCTGATTGCCCTGATAGATTCCGGTAAAATAGATATCGCAGCCTACGATATTCCTGTCACAGCCGAATATCGCGAACGGGTGGTTGCCGCCGGACCGGAGAAAGTTACGACCCAGGTATTGGTACAGCCGAAAGCATCGACCGACAGCACGACCCGCGTCACAGATGTAACACAACTTGTGGGTCGTGAGATTTATGTCGAGAACAATTCCAAATATCTGCACCGGCTTAAAAATCTTAACGACGAACTCGGGGGAGGCATCAACATCCACACTATTGACCGCGATACACTCATTACCGAAGATCTCATCGACATGGTATCTTCGGGCATGATTCCACTCACAGTGGTCGACAGTGACATCGCACATCTCAACCGCACCTACTATCCCGGGCTGGATATCTCTCTTCCGGTCAGTCTGTCACAACGGTCGGCATGGGGTGTACGACCACAGATCGCATGGCTTGCCGACTCAATCAATTCATGGCTGGAAACAACCGGAGTGCAGCGTACCAATGAAGCGCTTCTCAAACGTTACTTTGAATTAAGCAAAGTATATTCCGGTGTCAACTATAAATTCACCGGCGGAAAAATATCCGAATACGACCAATTGTTCAAGAAATACGCTTCAGAAAATGGTTTTGACTGGCGGCTTCTGGCTGCGCAGGGATATATAGAAAGTCAGTTTAATTCAAATCTGGTGTCGTGGGCCGGTGCACGTGGAATAATGCAGATAATGCCCGCTACAGCCAGAGCATTCGGACTGAACGAAAACCAGATCGCTACACCGGAGCCCAATATTCGTACAGCGGCATCGATCATGGCAAGCATTGACCGATCGATGAAAAAATATATCGACGACCCCGACGAACGCATAAAATTCGACCTCGCCGCATACAACGCCGGTATCGGACATATATACGATGCGATCGCACTGGCACAAAAGTATGGCCGCAATCCTCAACTATGGAACGGCAACGTGGCCGAAACACTCAAGATGAAAGACCGGCCGGAATACTACAACGATTCGGTGTGTCACTTCGGCTATTTCCGAGGGAGAGAAACCAACGCATACGTAACCCGTGTCATCGCATTTTACAACAACAGCAAAAAATACGTAACTAAATAACTTTATCAATATGAAACTCAACCGTACGCTATCACTCGCCATAGTAGCCGTAACAGTCACACTAATGATGTCATCGTGTATCGGGCGCTTCGCTCTTTTCAACAAACTGCGCCAATGGAACGAGACGGTAGGCACAAAGTGGACCAATGAACTTGTGTTCATAGCATTCTGGATTATTCCGGTGTATGAGATCGCAGGACTAGCCGACCTGACAGTAGTCAACAGTATCGAATTCTGGAAAGGATCCAACCCAATAGCGTGTGGAGAAAAAATCATCGAAGGCAATGACGGACTATACACAATCACTGCCGACAACACCGGCTATACTGTTGTGAGCCACAATGACGGATCTACAACGCGTTTCACCTACGACAGCAACGACCAATCGTGGAGCGTGGCCGACATAAATGGCAACGAGGTAAAAATCATGACATTCATCGACGACACCCACGTCGACATGCTAACCCCCGACGGCAGCTACACCACTATCGAATTGTCAGACCGCGGACTTATGGCCTATCAGTCGATATGCGGGTCTTCAACCATGCTTGCCACATTAAAATAGCAACATCAGCAAACTTATTTTGGAAAATTAAAAAACAATTACTAACTTTGCACTGCCTTTAAGCGAAAAGGTACTCGGGGCGTAGCGCAGTCCGGTAGCGCACCTGGTTTGGGACCAGGTGGTC
>CAZOCO010000068.1:0-11662 GCA_964578325.1 uncultured Muribaculum sp. | reverse complement strand
ACCGGTGAATTTATCAAAGTTGGATCTTCTGTCGTACAGAAGACAAATATCCGCATCGTAGCAGCCACCAATGTCGACATGCCAAAAGCGATCGCCGAGGGCCGCTTCAGAGAAGATCTCTACTATCGACTCTCTACCGTACAGATCAACATACCGCCGCTACGCGAACGCGGCAACGATATCAATCTGCTGGCCCGTAAGTTTGCCGCTGATTTTGCCGAACGATACCATATGCCAGAAATCACCTTTGACCAGTCGGCCTCGGAGGTCATCGACCATTACCGCTGGCCGGGCAACGTGCGACAATTGAAAAACGTTGTAGAGCAAATCGCTCTATTCGACGCAGGCAAGACAATCCAGGCAGCCGATATGGCCAGATATCTGCCGGCAATATCGAGTTCTTACATGCCTACCACACGCCTGCATGGTGCCGACACGACCTCTGGAGGCCCCCACAGCTATGCTTCCGAACGCGAATTGCTGTTTAATCTCATATTCCGCATGCGCGACGAAATCGACTCTCTGCGCGCCACAATAGAATCGGCAGAAAATACCGCCGAAAACTTTAAGCCGACGACTCCTGCGGCATCACCGTCGCACGCTCTGATACACTACTCGCCAGCAACAGATATTCTCGACGTGACCGATGCTAACGATCCTCCCCATCAAAACGCCAAAAAAGCTGCACAGTCGTCATCGCTTGAAGACACGGAACGAGAAACGATAAAACGGTCGCTTATACGCAACGGAGGCCGACGCAAGATTGCAGCGGCCGAACTGGGCATATCCGAACGCACTCTCTACCGCAAAATCAAGGAATACGGCCTCGAATAACGCCATTACACTCTATCACGCCAACCAGTCAATATTCATGTTCAGATATCTGTCATACATTGTAGCCTCGATCGCAATACTGATTCCATCGGCATGCTCGGTGTCGTACAAACTCAACGGCAGCGCGCTCGACTACTCCATTTATAAGACCATTTCGGTATCCAATTTCCCCATACGCGCGGCTCTTGTGTATCCACCTCTGCAACAGACATTCGAGAACGCCCTACTCGACTACATAGCACGCAACACCCGTCTGCAGGTCAACGATGGCCCGTCAGACCTGTCGATGGAAGGAGAAATCACCGGATACAACCTCACGCCACAGGCTGTAACCGAAAATGCCCTGGCCTCGCAGACCCGACTCACCATCACTGTCCGCGTAAAATATACCGACTCTAAAAACGACCGCAACAACGTCGACCAGTCATTCAGCGCATATAAGGACTTCGATGCCAATGAAATGCTCACCGACGTTCAGGATGAACTTTGCCAACAGATTACCGAACAACTGGTCGACCTTATTTTCAACGCAACTCTCGGCAACTGGTAAAATATGGATATGCTTGACACTCTACGCTCACTGCTTGCCGACCCCGGTTCGGCCGTCGATCCTGCCTGGACTGACGAAATGGCCTCTGCATATCCGTATATGGCCCTTCCGGCGATACTTGAGCTGCAGCGCAACAACGACATATCTCCACAGCGACGCTCAATGCTGCTACAACGCGCGGCCATGACAGCTCCGCTTACCGAAGTGCTCCACACAATAGCCGAACCCGAAGCCATCGATCCACTCCACTTCTACCCGTCGCAACCAGCCCCCCAGTCGATGACTACAGAGCAGGTAATCGATTCATTTATCACTCGATATGGCCCGGCAGACGCCGGTAGCGAAGAAGCCGTACTCGAACGCCTCATCTTCAATCCGGCTCCCGACTATGGCTCCATACTCGAAGCCGAAGAAGAAAGTTCTCTCCCTGATGAAGATGACGCCACTGGCGACGGTCAGGACGCCCTTATCAACGCATTTATTCTCAAATCGCGCAGACATCCGCGTCACAGCAGCTTCCCATCGCCCGACGATTCAATAAAGCCCGACACTCCAGAGCCACAGCCAATCGACCATTCCGCACCGCCGGTAACACCACCGGGCGATCGCCCCGACGACTCCCTGTTTAGCGAAAGTTTGGCAAAAATTTTCATAAAACGGCGACAATATCAGCGGGCATATGAAATTATCAGCACTTTACACTTGAAATATCCACAAAAAAGTGTTTACTTTGCAGACCAATTACGTTTCTTGCAGAAACTTATAGTAAACCAACAATATCAGAATTTAAAAACTACTAAATAAAGCTCTGACATGTACGCACTTGTAATAGCTCTTACTATCATTGCCTCACTCCTTATGATTGGAGTCGTGTTGATTCAGAAATCAAAAGGCGGAGGCCTTTCATCGCAGTTTGGCGGTGCAAACCAGATCATGGGTGTTCGCCGCACAAACGATGTTATCGAAAAAATAACATGGTATCTCGCAGCTGCAATCGCCGTTTTGGCCGTTGTTGCCGTTTTCGTTATGCCTAAAGAAGGCACCTCACGCACATCGCGTGTACAGCCTGTAGCTACCGAGCAGACAGCAGCTCCCGGTTTTGGTACTGAAGCTCCTGCCGAACTTCCTGCCGCTCCCGCCGCTGAAGAAACTCCCGCTGCAGCCGAGTAAACCGCACACTATATCGGCATAAACCGAAACTGACGGTGACTTCTGACCTCCGGTCTGAAGTTACCGTTTGACTGTAACCATATGTCAGCGATTATACCCATACTGGTTATTATACTGCTCATCGTCGCGGTTGTGGCGTCGCTGGGAACATTGTCACGTATTGTCGGATGGCTATTCCAGCAGATCGGCAAAGGCTGTACATATGTCTCCGGATGCGGCTGTCTGCTGATTCTGATACTCATAGCTCTGTCGTTATTCTTCGCGCAATGCTCCGTATCGCGATATGATGACGACAGCGTATTGCGCGAAGGCGACATTCTGTTGCAGGTGGCTGCGCCATCGGAATTTGTAAACGCTATTGTTGCCTCATCAGCAGCCACCGACACGCTGCAGTTTGCACATTGTGCCATGCTTGTTTACGCCGCACCGGATTCTCTTGTCGTACTCGAAGCCACGACTCCCGGAGGAGTAAAATACACCTCTATCGAAGATTTCCTCGCGCAAAGCGACTCTATCGGCGGCTGCCCGGCAGTAATCGCAATGAGGGTTGCCGACAACTACAACCTCGATGTAGCGACAACAGTACAACGAGCCAAAGCTCTGCTCGGTCAACCATACGACTGGTCTTTTCTCGCCGACAACGGCAAGACATATTGTTCAGAACTGATTCAGGTATCATACGTTGACACTTCAGGCCGGCCGTTGTTCGACACCATACCGCTCAACTTCACAGATGCCGATGGAAACATCGTACCTTACTGGATCGATCTTTTCGACCGGCTGGGTGAAGAAATACCTCAAGGAATGCCGGGTACAAGTCCGTCATCTATAGCCCGGTCAGAATGTCTTGTGACCGTAAAACGCTATTTCTGATGAAACGTCTTATCGCACTGTTACTGCTCATTTCTACCATGGCCGACATGGTACAAGCACAAGAACCCGACTCGCTCGACTATACACTCGACGAAGTGGTGGTCGTGCGTCGACAAGGCGTGGTGAAATTGCAGGGCGCAACTAACTCCGACCTTATCACATCGGCCGAACTTGCCCGCGCAGCCTGCTGTAATCTGGGAGAAAGCTTCACCACAAATCCATCGGTCGACGTGTCATATACCGATGCCGCCACAGGTGCGCGACAGATACGTCTGCTTGGACTATCAGGGGCATACGTCCAGATGATGACCGAAAATGTGCCTAACTTTCGCGGAGCGGCCGCGCCATTCGGTCTTGGATATCTGGCAGGGCCATGGATGGCCTCAATACAGGTGTCGAAAGGTGCCAGCTCGGTAAAAAACGGATATGAATCGATGACCGGACAAATCAACATAGAGTTGAAAAAGCCACAGACCGATCAATCCGTAGCGGCCAACGCATATTTCGACCACGAAGGGCGTATCGAACTCAATGCTTTGGGCAACATACATCTTAACAAAAATATATCGTCAGGACTTATGGCACATGGCGAGCACTCTATGGCCGGACACGATACCGATCACGACGGATTCATCGACATGCCACGCATAGATCAAGCCGCACTACTTAACCGATGGGCATATATGGGCCGAAACTACGTGCTCCAGGCCGTAATAAAGGGGCTTGCCGAGCGTCGCAGGTCCGGCCAGATAGCCGCTCACTCCCATATTGAAAATCCATATACAATCACTATCGACACCCGGCGTGCTGAATCTTACCTAAAACAAGCATATATATTCGACCATACAAACGACGGAAATATTGCCCTGATACTGTCTGGGACGATCCACGATATGGACTCTCGTTATGGAAACAAGATATACGATATCGTACAACGGTCGATCTATAGCCAGGCGATGTTTGAACGCCGATGGGCTTCCATACACGCTCTATCAGCCGGAATCAGCCTGAACTACGACGACTACCGCCAGAAACTGCGGGCGTCTCACGACAAGGGTATGTTGCCGCATAGATGGATGGAACGCGAAACCGTCACAGGTGTCTATAGCCAATATACCTTGAGTTTAGAAAACCGCCTTACGGCCATGGCTGGCGTGCGGTACGACTACAATTCTCTATACGGATCTCTTGTCACTCCACGCGTGCATCTTAAATATATCCCCCGCCCAAATCTCACGCTGCATGCTTCCGCGGGTCGTGGATTCAGGTCGCCGCATCCTATGACAGAATATGCTTATCTGCTCGCATCGTCGCGCGAACTTATTATATCTGACAATCTCGACATAGAAGAATCATGGAATACCGGAGGTGGTATTAATACATTTTTCTCAATCTGCGGCAAGACAATAAATTTGAATGCAGAGTATTATTACACCACCTTCCGCAGCCAGACCGTTCTCGACCTCGAAACTCCGGAAGAAGCCGTGCTGCGCCCCCTTGAGGGCAGATCGCGCAGCCATGCTACGCAGATAGACATTTCTACCGACCTCACAGACTGGTTAAACATTCTGGCGGCATACAGGCTCACCGACGTGCGTGTAGACTACGGTCTGAAACCGCTGACATCACGGCACAAGGGGCTTTTAACCCTCTCGTTCACTCCAATGATGGGATTGTGGCAGGCCGACATAACAGCAGCGATAAACGGTGGCGGACGTCTGCCTGGAAATATCGGACGATATCACGCATGGCCTTCGCTTAACGTTCAGCTCACCCGTAATTTTCGGCATTGGGCCATATATATCGGAGGAGAGAATCTCACCAACTATCGCCAGCCCGAAGCCATACGGGGAGCAGCCGATCCTTGGGGCGAACACTTTGACGCGACAATAGTATATGGTCCGACCCGAGGGGCCATGGTATATATCGGATTCCGTTATAATTTCACAAAATATTAAGATGAAACATATCTCTACATTACTCACTCTGATAGCTGTCAGCATGACGTTGGCAGCCGCAAATCCACGCGAAAAGTCCACTACGTTTTCGGTCAATCCACCCATGCATTGCTCCAATTGTGAAAACAAGATAAAATCAAATCTACGGTTTGAACGCGGAGTAAAAGCAATCTCAACATCTATCGAAGATCAGACCGTAACCCTACGATATGATTCGGCCAAAACCGACACTACCCGACTCATTCAGAGTTTTAAGAAAATAGGCTACACTGCTACACCACAGAAATAATCACAGTCCAGACTTATATGAACGACAGCATCTCGTTAAGGGCCGCAAATATTAACGACGCTACCGCCATAGGACGCGCCATAATAATGGCCGTAGGCGAAGAAATAATATCTTCGCTCGGAGATCCGGCGGCCATTCAACAGATGTTTACCTATCTCGCCACCCGCGACGACACACAATATTCCTGGCGCAACACCATCGTAGCCGAAACTTGCGACGGCACTATCGCCGGCGTTGCCGTGGCTTATGACGGTGCGTTGCTCCACATGTTGCGACGCCCGTTTTTTGCCGAAATGGCAGCGCGCTTCAACAAAGACATGAGTGATATATCCGATGAGACCGATGCCTCGGAAGTGTATCTCGACACTCTGGCTGTAATGCCACAATACCGCCGTCAGGGCGTAGCACGACGCCTCATAGAAGCGACAGCCTCTCGTGCCACCGAAATAGGGAAACCGCTGGGGCTCCTGGTAGATAAAGACAACTACAACGCACGAAAACTATATACAGCGGCCGGTTTTGTCTATGTGGGCGAGCGCCCGTTTGCCTACACACTGATGGATCATATGCAGAAGAACTCATAGCCGATTAGTGGTAAAAACACAGTTCCGGCCTGCCGATATCGACAATCGACAGGCCGGAATTATATTTTCAACGTTTATTACAGCATGATATTCATACCGAATGATACCTGTGCGTTGGAATTGAGCGGAACAAACTGCTTGGCAACTTTTCCAAGCACGTGATCCATTCCGACAAACAAATTGAATCCGGGAACGTGAAGATTCAGTATGCCACCGAAACCGAAGCCATATGTGCCTCCATTACCATTGATCGACGCCGAAAAAACCTTGCAGGGCGCCACATTGGCCGACAGTCGGAAGTTTGTTGATGAGAAATGACTCTGGACGCGGGTTGTGTTAAGTAGTCCGAATGTGAGCTTGCGGTAAAGCGGGAATGTGTATTCCGCGCCAAAACGTAGCGTAGTAGCCAGCATACGGGCACGTGAGCCTCTGTCGCCATTGTCGTTCAGCTCGTAAAGAGCAGAAACATCATCTCGCATCTTGTGCCACTCGTTTTCAAAGCTATTGAGAGCGTCATCGCTGACATTGAACGTATAACGATCTGTCTCAAAAGTCTGGACACCATTGGTCGAAGCTACAACATCGTTGCTCCATGATATGAATCCAAGATCAACAACCGCGACACTGAAAGTCCAGTCTTTATTGAGGGTATATACAGCACCAAGATCAAGAGCGGCACCGAAGCCACCGATACCGGCACCGTCGACATCGACACCAGACACATATTCATGACCGGTATTATCATTGATCTTTGTCTTGTAGGTCAAACCTTTCACATTAGCACGCATGCGACCTTGTGTTACTGCAGTCCAGTTGTTTTCGCCCAAAGTGAGCTGTGCACGCTCAAAAGCCGCATCGATATTGCCACCTCCAACGAGAAATTTGAAAGCACCGCCCACACGCAGTTTATCATTGATCTTATGTGAATGATTCAGTGCCAGTTCAGCATATGCATCTGCATGGATGTGCAGATCCGAAATATCGTATGTGCGGTTGGCCAGACCCTCTTTTGCCAACGAAAACAATCCCTTTGGAATGGATGTCTGCATGTTGGTAACCATATTAAGGCTTACAGCATTATATCCGCCAAAGGCCTTGAATCCGACCGATATGATACCCATCTTCAACGAGGTTTCCAGACGATTGCGGTCTTTAATATTATCCAGAAATTCTCCGGCCGACACTTTTGGATTCAAAAACGTAGTAGTACGGCCGTCGACATTATACAGCACATCCTGCACGCCATAGTTACCATGCATGGCCACATTCGCATTACCAATAGCAGGGACAGACACCAGCAGACCGTCATTGGCAAATGCCGGATTCAGCTGGAAACCATAGGCATATCCTTTGTTGAAATAACCTGACTCGCTCTGCGCCCAGGAACACATCGTGCAGCCCGTTACGGCCAGAACCAGCGCAAGAGTCTTTATATAGTGTTTCATAGATCTGTATCTTTATTTATTATAGTTCTTTAGAGTAGTATCCCGATACTGTCACACGTATGTTTTTCAGATCGATAGTCTGATCAGGACGCAGTGAAGTGGCATCCTTTGCCGACGAAGTGACGGCCGTAAACGTAACTCCGTCAAGACCGGTTATCTCTCCTTTCATATGTACCACCACTTCCTGTTCATCAGCATTGGCATTGAGAGTAGCTCCCTCAATTTCCACGCCGTCGATCTGCCGACCGTTTACATCTATAGGATATCCTGTAATTGTCACTCCCATCGGCACATCGGTTGATGCGGTAAATTTAAGAGTCAGATCTGTAACTACAAGGTCATCGAGCGTTTCATCGTTCCAGCCATTTTCTGTATCCGTATATACAATTTGTGAACCCTCATTGAGTGCAAGCGGAGCCAACAACATATACCGTCCTCGAATTTTATCAATATCAACTCCGAGCTTGAAGTCTGACACCGTCTGGCGTGGCACACATGCATTCACTATCTCTATATTGAGTTGTTGCGGAAGACCGTTGCCTTCAAGCACATCCGACAGCGATTTATAACCGACATATTCCGCCGACTTATATTCCGTCGGCATAGCAGAAGGTTTAGACGGAGCCATACAGTATTTAAGCTGACCGCCAACGGCGTTTATATCAAAGACACCGTTGTCGAGCAGTGCGGGACGTCCGGCAACACCGCCGCGCACAGGAGTGATCGACAGACCGGCCTGTGCTTTCAACCGATAATCTGTGAGCGGATTGTTAAGCGACACATATATCTGTGGATTCACCAAAACAATATTTGTCTGATTCTGCGACAAGAAATCCGGAAGATCGGTCAGATTCACCGGATCTATAGCCATTCCATCTAACGAATAATCGATAATACCCGACACAGCAGTTACATCTATATGGCCAAAATCAAAGTCGATGTTCAGGCTGCCCGTCGTCAGAACTCCAGTCAACTCTGTCACCTCGATATCACACTCTTTTATACCCACTTGTCCTTTAAACACAAATTCGTGCTTATCTCCGTCAAATCGTATACTTTCATTGCCAAACATGAGTTTGGTTATTGTAAGCGATACTTTTGCAGAATTACCGTCCGCGGCTAAATCAGCGATATGCAGCTCACCGGTCGACGGGTCATACGTTCCGACAGATGGCGTGGCAACGAGACCTTCAGGAAACTGCAACACTAAATTTTTGAAACGATAGCTTCCTATACCGCTGGCACTTACACGCAACGACATATTCATTGTCATATCGACCTGCGCCGATGTTATATCGATGATATAGTTGTCTATACCATTGGCCGTATAGTTGTAATCAGAGTAGAAACCACCAATAGCAAACACCATATTTTGCGACGCACGGCCGGCCGGAGCGGACGACTGGCTCAAATTGATATTTTCTCTCACCGGCGAAATAGTCGGAGCGGGAGCCGAAAACGATGCGATTTTAATAGGATCGCTGTCAAACGTTCCTTCCTCTGTAATAGCATACTCGCCATCGATGATTTTTATGCGGCTGTCATCATTCAATGTAATAATACTTGAAAGCTTGACTACGTCTAAATTGATCGGAAGTGTAAGATTATCGACCGATACCGCCACATTGGTATCTACATCGCTCAAATCATACTTATCGTCAACACATCCTGTCAACATAGCCATCGACACCGCCAAAACACCGTATATAGGCATTTTGAGATAAAGATGATTCATGAAAATAGAAATAATTATAGTTAATAATAGATTGATTATACAATAAATACAAAGCTTATGCCTGTTCTTTTTACAAAGTTAAGAATTATAAAAATTACCCCCCCCCACTATTAACACTTCTTAACATATATAAACCGTATCCTTATATAAATCGGACGGCAAACAGAGATTTTACGCTATACAAAAAAAATTGTAACTTTACACAAAGTAAATATTAGCGACAGTGGCAAAGAAAATTGTTGAGACACCCCTGATGAAACAGTATATCGAGATGAAAGCAAAACATCCCGATGCGATACTGCTGTTTCGCGTAGGAGACTTTTATGAGACATTTTCAGATGATGCTATACAGGCATCAGAAATTCTCGGCATCACATTGACACGACGTGCCAACGGCGTAGCCCAACACGTGGAACTTGCCGGATTTCCACACCATGCTCTCGACTCATATCTGCCAAAACTTGTCAGGGCGGGTAAACGTGTCGCCATCTGCGAACAGCTTGAAGACCCGAAACTTACTAAAAAGCTGGTGAAGCGAGGCATCACAGAACTTGTGACTCCGGGCATCGTAACTTCCGACAACATACTGTGTCACAACGAAAACAACTTTCTTGCGTCACTCTATAAGGCTGGAGAAAGTCTATATGGATTGAGTCTGCTTGATCTCTCTACCGGTGAATTTCTTACTGCCGAAGGAGCTCCCGACTATATTGACAAACTTATGGCCAATTTCGGCCCGAAAGAGCTGATTGTAAAACGCGGCGAACGTCAGGACGTACAGTTGCGTTTTTCCGTACAGTGTCCGGTGTTTGAAATGGACGACTGGGTGTTTGAAATCGGTATGGCCCGCGAACGTCTGTTGCGTCAGTTCGGCACACTATCGCTCAAAGGGTTCGGAATAGACAATATGAATGCCGCTATCGTGGCTTCGGGAGCCGTGATGCAATATCTCGACCAGACGCAACATACCCACACGAGCCACATCACTGCACTCCGCCGCATTGAAGAAGACCGTTATGTAAGGCTCGACAAATTCACTGTACGCAACCTCGAGCTGATACAGTCGCTCGGGGAGGGGGGGAAATCATTGCTCGACATACTCGACCGCACATCGACCCCCATGGGAGCACGTATGTTGCGGCGCTGGCTATTGTTCCCGCTTAAGGATGTCAAGGCCATTACAACCCGGCATGAAGCCGTAGAGTGGTTTATGCGCAACCGCGACAATACCGAATCAATCATAGCGCAGCTCGACCAGATAGGCGATCTTGAGCGCCTTGTGTCCAAAATATCAACGACACGTATTACTCCGCGCGAAATGATACAGTTGGCATCGGCGTTGTCGGCAATCGGCCCAATACGCGACTTGATATGCGACACAGAAGCGCTGCAACAGCTGTCTGATACCCTCGACCCGTGTGACACGCTACGCGACCGTATCACCAGCACTCTGCGACCGGACGCTCCGGCACTCATCAGCAAAGGAAACTATATCAACGATGGTGTAGACGAAGAGCTCGACAACTTGCGCGCAATCGCATACCACGGCAAAGAATACCTTGCCGCCCTGCAGACAAGAGAGAGTGAACGCACATCGATACCAAGCCTTAAAATCGGCTTTAACAGCGTATTCGGCTACTATATAGAGGTCACCAACACCCATCGTGACAAAGTACCCGCCGAGTGGATAAGAAAGCAGACCCTTGTCAATGCCGAACGCTACATTACCCAGGAACTCAAAGAGTATGAAGAAAAGATCCTCACGGCCGAAGAGCGCATAGCCTCTATCGAGAACCGTATCTATACACAGTTAATAGCTGACGCTACACAATACATTCAACCGTTGCAGCAAAACGCCACATCGCTATCGCGCATCGACGTCCTCGCCTCGTTTGCCCGCGTATCGCTCGACTACCACTACAACCGCCCTGTCATCGACGACTCCCTGCGACTGTCAATCAACGAAGGGCGACATCCTGTCATAGAGCGGCAGATGCGCCACGACGAACAATATATATCCAATTCTGTAGCCCTCGACAACAACACCACGCAGGTGATGATGATAACCGGCCCCAACATGTCGGGTAAATCAGCGCTTCTGCGACAGACGGCTCTCAACGTCATTATGGCACAGATTGGATGTTTCGTCGCCGCCGACGCAGCCCATATTGGTATTATCGACAAGATTTTCACCCGCGTAGGTGCTTCTGACAATATCTCGCTG
>CAZOCO010000067.1:0-11734 GCA_964578325.1 uncultured Muribaculum sp. | reverse complement strand
CGAAGTTCCGGATCGTCAGAACTGAAGCGTCAAGTAAACGCTTTCAGTATGTTAATGCTGAGCGCCTTCGCTGCTCAACGTAGCAAAGTTAAGCAATAACTTTAAATCTATCAAAATTATTCGCTAAACTTGTGTGGGCCTCTGCATTGCACTTGCAAAATTAGCTATAATTATATTTATGAGGCTAAAAAACGTGTGTTCAATACGTTCACTTTTGATTTGGAGCTATGAACGCTCTGGTGGAGTTGCGCAAATATTTGTTTGATTTTTTAATAATTAAAAGTACCAGTAAAATAATCTGACGTTGATAGTTTTTATTACAAGTGTAGATAACCATGTCGATAATTGTAGATAAAGAAAAAACATCTTTTTAAAAGTTTTTCTTGACATGAACGGATATTTGTATAAGCTCCATTTTCAACAGATTTCGCAAAAATTTAATTGTAGAGTTTTCAATAGGTTTTATTCATACTTACCTACAGTTTTCACTATCAACACTGATGATTATTATCTACACCTTATATTATCTACAACATGTAGATAAACATACTATATAATTTATTTTCAACATTTTAATATGTAAATAAGCTGTATATATAGTAATATGATATGTATATAATACTGAAAGACATGTAGATAGCAAATTTTTATTAAAACTATCTACAATTATATACAACAACATATATATGTTTTGAAAAATATTCTTTATTAAACAATATAGGTATATTATTGTTGTAGTTGAGAATATCGGTAATGGTTGTTGTGGGAAGTAGTACGTAGGAAAAAGTAGAGGAACATGGCAGCGGCAGGAAACAGGCTGACAGAAAAACTTAAAATAATGCCATAGATACCCATTTCAAATATAAATCCCAATATGTACGTTGCCGGAATACCTATGATGATATAGCTGATGAATCCTATCCAGAGCATTGGCATGACGTTTGAAGTTCCACGCAGTGAGTTTGCAAAGCATATCTGCGTGGCGTCGGCCAGCTGATACAGAATAAGAGGAAATATTAAAGCAGATGTTACTTCTATCACATCTGTATCTTCTGTAAAAGACATGATCATATCATGTTCAAAGAAGTAAAAGAGTAAAGACGAAATAATTGCCAGAGTCAACAGAATATGATATCCGGCAAAAGCACCTTTACGCATAGCCTGTAGATAGGAAGCACCGGCTGCATTAGATATCACGATTGCTATGGCTGAACCTATGCTATAATATATGCAGAATCCAAGTGTGCCGGTAATGACTATAATCTGGTATGCTGCCAGCGACACGGCACCAAGCCATCCGGCCATCACTGCCGCTACCGAAAAGCTGGCGCTCTCGCAAGTCATCTGTGCTGCCACAGGCCACGATGTGCGGTTTATATTTATTATGTCGCTACGGTTGATACGGCCTGATATAAAGCCATTGCGATAGATTATGAACCTATCGGTGCATAACAACAGAATAAACGCCGCTGTGAGGCTTATAATACGCGCACAGAGCGTAGAACATCCTGCACCGAACAGACCGAGTTCAGGAGCACCCATATTACCGAATATAAATATATAGTTACCTACTATATTTACAGCGTTAGAGCCAAGTACTATCCACATAGGTAGTTTTGTAAGATTGATAGCAAACAGCCATTGTGAAAGTGCGCTGAAAAGTACTACAGGGATAAGTCCGCACAACATGAGCAGATAGTAAGGACGTATTAAAGGCAACAGTTCTACCGGTTGTCCGAGATGTTCGATATTAATATAGACTATGGTCATGATAATAGTCACCATCAGTCCGAACAGCAGATTCATAAGCAGACCCGTACGCAAGGTGACACCTATATCGTGAAAGCGCTTCCGGCTGAACATAGCTCCTAATATTGGAGTAAGGCCGTAGCTGAAACCCATACATGCAAAATTTGCAAAGTTAAAAAGATTGTTGACAAATGATGCCGATGCAAGCGCTTCGGTTGAGTAGCGACCTACCATGATATTGTCGGCAAACGCTGTTACAATAATTCCTATCTGCCCTACAAGTATAGGCAGACCGAGCCTGATGATTACTTTGTAGTAGTCAAAATCTGGTTTCATAGCAAGCAAGGTATGAAAATTCAGGAATTTTTAAGCAGCTTAATACGTGTACGTCGTGCCAGATTGTAGGATGTGTAGGCCGACTTGTAGGCAGCGATACTTATATTGCGTCCTACGTTGCCATCGAGCATACCTCCATTAGATATATACATTTTGAAAAAAGCCCGTACACCCTTTAAGAAAGGTGTGAAAACAGATATGTTCTGATTGTTTCGTACCAACCGGGCAGAGTTGAGAGCTGCATGACGTAGTTCCACGGCAAGATATTCCTGTGGAGTTTTGCACCGGTAGTGCAGAATATCGCCGTCGAGAAGATAAGGATTTAATCCTTCGGGAAGCTCTACACTTTCGCGTACTTCACGGCGTGTCCAGTGGGCATAACGTTTATCGAAGAGTCTTATCTGTCTATCGGGATACCATCCGCAGTGGCGTACCGGCAGTCCGCAATAAAAGTTAAGGCGTGTCATTTCATATACACGATGTTGAAAACCTTCCTCTTTTATGCGTTTTATAGATTTAATGAGAGCCGGAGATAATATTTCGTCAGCATCTATAGACAGTACATATGTATGTGTGGCGAGTGAAGTAGCAAACTGGCGTTGCCATCCGTAACCTGAAAATTGGCGAGAAGTGACTTTTGCTCCGTAACGACGGCATATTTCTACTGTATTGTCGGTAGAATTGGAATCAACCACAACAATCTCGTCGGCTATTTCTGATACCGATTTAAGGCACTCTTCAATGCGGTTTTGTTCATTGAAGGTGATTATTGTGACCGATATATGGTGATGGTGTCCCATTGAGTCGCAAAATTACAAAAAAGTTCAGAAATAACAACTCTGTGTGCAGATAAGAGCTTTTTTTATTATGAACTTAGTTTGTAGATATAGTTGTAGATAAAAAAATCCGGCGATCAATATTGTACTGACCACCGGATTTTGTTTAGTGAAATACTTTCAGAGTCCTTTTATTTCGTAGATGCGTTTACGTATATTGTCAATGTTGTCAACAATAAGGTAATATTCATATTCAACTACTGAATTTTTCATAAGTGTCTCTTTGCGTATAGGGGCTATATATGATGTAGATGGTGATGTGGAAGTGCCGTTTGTCTGTGAATCAGAGCGTCCGGCTGCAAATTCAGTAGCCGAAGGACTATATACAGCCAGTCCCCAGTTTGAATCGTTTACAAAGGCCATCCATTGTTCGGGTACATCGTGATAACGTCCCCACACACCACCTCCGCCATTGGGATTGTCGGTAAGCTGTACTACTTCCAACTGCTGATAGTTGTCGCCTGTAAAAGGATTATCACCTGTATAGGCATAAAGTTTTTTAAGAGATGAAATGATATATACGGCAGGTACTTCCTGGTCGCGCAATATACCTTCACCATAAATATCGTCGGTGCGGTAGCATGTGAGACGGTTTTTAACATGAATGGTGTTACCTTCGAGTGTAGTCCACTGTTCCATAGTTGCTTCAGCTGGTTTATTATCCATATCCCATAGCATAGGAGTACACTTAACATAGGTAGTGTTGCCTTCGATAGTGGCTTTAAGTATTTTTGCACGATTGCGTTTATAGTCGCCTACCTGAATTGGATTCCAAGGCCAAGGAGACCACGAAGGGCCTTGTCCTTCATCGCGGCGGTCGAGATTGTTACCGGCATAATAAGACTGCTGGATATATCGCCCTTCATCTGCTATATTGACAATATTTGTAGCAGCTCCTTTTTTTGATATATAACATATGGCACCGCCACGGGTAAGATCTTGCGATACTATAAGTTCGTCGCCGTTGATAGCAACAGAATTTTTATCGGTTACATCCTTAACGTCGGGAGTATCAGTAACAGGTGGATTTACAGGTGGTTCATCATTGTTTTTGGAATCTGGTGAAGATGAACATGAAAAGCATACTGCGCATAGAGTCGCAGACAGTAGAATGAGATGTTTTTTCATTGCGTAGTAAGTTATGATAGATATTTGATTAATCTTGTTCGGGATGTTTGCGGTTGTACTCTGTAAGTACATACATCACATTGAAATAAAATGATTTTGATTCGTTTTCGCTATCTGAAGAATTTGTATCAGGAGTTGCAAGGATAAGGTCGTAATATGGTTCGACATCTTCTTGTGAATCTACACGATAGCCTTGAAAATTCATAAGATTGTACTCATGTTGCGGATTATTTACTATCCATGCATTTTCTTCATCAAGGCCTGTCCCTGTAGATACGATAGCTTCTATAAGGCGATTGAATTTGTATTGCATTATATTGGCCATGTGAGTTTTCTTTTTCTCACGATAGGCATAGATAAGAAAAGACATTTGCCTTAAGTCGAAAGGGTCGTCTTTCAAACATAGTTCGGCATAGTGAATGATAGTATCACACTCTGCATGGGTGTGTTGATCGCGGGTGTACAATTCTTCTACACGTGTAGTGTAGGGTGAACGGCGGTATGGATCGTAATCTTCCTGAAAAATATAACCGAGATACAGATGACGGAACTGGTCGAGGTTCATAAGAGTATCTTCGGCCTGGAACATTTTCATGAGTTTAGGAAAATAGTAGCGCGATTGAGGATCGATAGAAGTGCGTTTGATTTCTTCCATATCTGGTTTTTCGCGCTGTATGATTGGTGCAGCCGGACGTGCATATAGAGTAGAGACTACAGTTACTAAAGTAAACAGAAATAATACTTTTCTCATATTTTTAGAGAGGTTAAAGATAAAATATATCTTACAAGCAAATTGAAAAAAGAATAGCAAGCAACGACCATGTCACTGCAATAGGAAATATTTTAGCAAGAGCATATCTGCGAAACCGTGCAGAAGGAAATTGCAGGGGGATTGCAGCTGCTGAACGTCCATATATAATAGCACCGAACACTGCTCCGGCGATAGCCCCTATTATGGCCCACATACACGAGTTAACCGACATGGTGCTGAATCCGACAGCCATTCCTGCCATTGCGCCTGTGGATATATAGAATGTACCGTTTGTAGCTTTTGACAGCTGTTGTGGTTGCAATAAATCAATAAGTACTGTAAGAGCGGCTATAAGTCCCCACCCTATCATCACTGAATTTGATATGTAAACGATGTTTGATAGTTTAAGAAAACACAATGCGAGATATGCAGGGATAGGTGCGGTTATATAAGGCCGCACTGTAAAAAACACAGCTGTAGCGGCAGATAGTATTGATAATATTATAAATATGGTACTCATTAATTGTTTTTTTCGGTGTTGAGTTTAGGATAAGATACTCTGGCATGATACATTGTGCGCAATCGGTCTATAAAAGTTTTTTTGATCATAGACACATCGCGAAACGATATGTTTGATTCATTGTGAAGACCGGCAGCTATCTGTCCATCTATAATACGGTTTACAAGTTGTTTTATTGCATCAGACGAATTATCATTTAATGATCGAGAGGCTGCTTCTACAGCATCGGCCATCATTAGAATGGAGGCTTCGCGTGTCTGCGGATTTGGTCCTGGATACGTAAATATATTCACATCTACATCTTCGTCGGGATGTGTGTTGCAATATGTGTTGTAGAAATATGTGGCTTTCCCTTTGCCATGGTGTTGTGTGATAAAGTCGCGAATTACTTTTGGCAATCTTTCTTTATCTGCCATACGTATTCCGTTGTTGACATGGTCAATGACTATACGCGCTGACTGTATCGGAGACAATGCGTCATGCGGATTTACGCCATGTTGATTTTCAGTAAAAAAAGCTGGATTGTCAATCTTTCCTATATCGTGGTATAAGGCACCAGTACGCACAAGTTGCTCATTTGCACCGACAGAGTGAGCAGCTTCTGAAGCAAGATTGGATACCTGCATCGAATGCTGGAACGTACCCGGACATTCTTCAGACAATCTGCGCAATAACTTGTTGTTGACATCGGAAAGCTCTGTCAGAGTGACCGACGAAGTGAAACCAAAGATTTTTTCAACTAAAAACAGTGCTATGTATGCAAACGAAATAAGAATGGTATTGACTGCGAATACTGCAAAAATACGTGGTGACAAATTATCCAGAGTGCCGGTCTGCACTATCTGTATGATAGCGTATACTACCATGTAGGTGAGAAGAATATAAAAAGCAGCGCGTATAAGCTGTGACCGCCGCCGCATTTCTTTAAGTGTACAGATAGATACCACACCGGCAGCCCATTGTACGAATATGAATTCAAATGGATAGGCAGATATCTGTGCGGCAAGCAATATTTCGCATATGAAGGTGAAAAAAGCAGTGCGTCCGTCAAAAAATACTATTACCATTATTGGAACAATAGTAAACGGTACCATATACAGCCCCATGGTAAAGATCTGGCTTAACAGACATGCAAGAAGCTGGAATACGATCACGCTCGACATTAAGAATATGACAGAACGGTCGGTATTGAATATTTTTCTGCGGAAAAAGTAAAGATAAAGATACAACCCACCGAAAATAATCATAGCATAGCCGGCTTCCCCGGCTATAGGATAGTGGTGTATGGTGATATGCGAATCAATGGAATGCGTTTTTATCTGCTCATAGGTCTTCAGTAGCGAATAGAGTTGGGGCGTGACTATATCGCCACGATCGATGATACGTTCACCCTGCTGAATGATACCTCGTGGAGCCATTACCTTTTGTATCTGGTCGGCATAAAGACGCTCGCTTTCTATCGAATCGATAAGAATATTTGGAACAAGATATTGAGAAAAACCTGTAGCGGCAAGAGCCTTGCGGTAAGTGTCGTCGGAAAACATACTGTCGATATGTGCGTAGGCTTCTTTTGGAGACAGAAAAGACTGTGTGGTACGTCGAGCCGAGATATTGTCTACAATGAAACGCACATAAGGTAATCTTCCTGATCGTATGTTCTGATATGTAGATGGTTCGACTATACCGTCGGAAAGCGCGTTTTTCAGTATTGATATGAGGTGTTCACGCTGTTGGCGTGTCAGATCTATAGTCTGTTGTGAGTTCAGGGCGTTTGAAAATGCTGCTACAGCTTCTTTTTCAATAGAAAAATCCCGACGGTATACAGGCAAAAAGGTGGCATCAATTGAATCGCGCATATTGTGCGCGGTGATGGAGTCAGGATATACAGGTATGTCGGTCGGAGCGGTAAGGAGAGGATAGTTCCATGGCTTGCCGAGTTCGTAGTAGTAAGCATTAGTACCTTTATGGGGAAGCAGCCACACAGTGAGTGCCACACATCCTATAAGTAGAAGTGACCGTAGTGCTACGTGTTTGTTGAATATTTTTGACATATCTGTATATATGTATCAGTTTATTTTATAACATTAGTTGACTCGTGAGGCAGATTTCACACCATTTATTTTCTTGAGCTTGTTACATAGATCACTTACCACTCTCGAATCGTTGACCATTATTACGAGAGAAGAGGTAAATACTTCTTCTTCGGCTCCGATATTGAGTCGGCGTATGTCTATTGACATCTGTTTTGATATCATCTGGATTATCTCCTGCAATATTCCACGACGGTCGATACCTTCAATATGTATTTCCGCGCGGAAAGTAGTCTCTATATTCCCCCACTCTACTGCAATGATACGCGGCCCGTAGCTTGCTTTCAGCACGGATGCACGCGGACATGAGAGCTGATGAAGTTCAATCTCGTCGTTTTCGTTGATCCATCCCATCACATCGTCGCCAGGAAGCGGACGGCAACAATCACACAGCTTATAGTTGGTAGTACCGTCGGCGAGTGCTTCCAGTCGGTATACCTCCTTGGTATTGATCTTGCCGGTAGTTTCAGACGAAGATTTTTTACGGATGATAGGTCTTATTATTTTAGATAATATTGACTGCTGATTGCCCGACTGAAGCATTTTTATGATGCGAGGACTGAAAGCAACTTCATTGCGTGCAAGTGCCTCAAACAGCGATTCCTTGTTTTCAAGTTTGAAGGTACCGAGTATTTTAGTCAATACATTATTGTTGTCGGGCAATTGATTATCATTGAGAAATGCTTCATAGATTTCACGTCCCTGCTCGATGAGCGGAGCTATCTCTTTGCGCAGCAATGAACGCAGACGTGTACGTGCCTTTGCTGTGGCGAGAAATTTCATCCATTCAGCTTTAGGCCGCTGTGATTGTGATGTCAGCACTTCTATCTGATCGCCCGATTGTAGTTTGTGGCTGAGCGGTACAAGTTTATGATTTACTTTACCTGCGATGCAGTGACTGCCTATTTCAGTATGCAGTTCAAACGCCACATCGAGTACCGATGAATTGTTGGGCAATGTGAGCAGTTCGCCTTTAGGAGTAAATACCAGTATTTCCGATGAAAACAAGTTGAGTTTAAGGGTATCGAGAAAATCGATGGCATTAGGTTCCGGATTTTCAAGAATATCCTTTATAGTAGACAGCCATGCATTGAGTTCGCGTTCTTCTTCGCCCTCTCCTATTTTATATTTCCAGTGGGCGGCAAATCCGAGTTCGGCGATTTCGTCCATACGACGCGAACGTATCTGTACTTCTATCCAGTTGCCGTCGGGTCCCATTACGGTGAGATGCAGGGCCTGGTATCCGTTGGCTTTAGGGGTGGATATCCAGTCGCGTGTACGTTCGGGATGCAGACGATATATATCTGTTATAGCCGAATATATCTGCCAGCAAATAGACTTTTCTTGTGCCGGATCGTCGCAGTCAAAGATAATACGCATGGCGTACAGGTCATATACTTCCTCGAAAGGAATATGTTTTGTCTGCATCTTGCGCCAGATAGAATATACGGATTTCAGTCGGGCCTTAGCCTCGAAAGTAAGCCCCATCTGTTGCAAACGTTCGGTGATAGGAGCCGAAAAATCGCTGTAAATTGCCGACCGGCGTGCTTCACTCTCAGCTATTTTTCGCGTAATGCGGTCGTATTCGCCCGGATGTTCGTATTTGAAACTCAAGTCTTCGAGTTCAGTCTTTATGGCAAAGAGTCCGAGACGATGGGCCAGAGGCGCGTAAATATAGAGAGTTTCGCCGGCTATCTTGTACTGCTTGTTTGATGCCATTGACGACAGTGTACGCATATTGTGCAACCGGTCGGCCATTTTAAGTAGCACCACGCGAATGTCTTCAGACATTGTAAGCAGCAGTTTTCTGAAATTTTCAGCCTGTGCCGATGCTTTGTCTCCGAATATTCCACCTGAAATTTTTGTGAGACCTTCGACCAGTTGTGCAACCTTCTTGCCGAAGTTCATCTCTATATCCTCGACAGTGTATTCAGTATCTTCCACCACATCGTGAAGCAGAGCTGCGCAGATACTTGTAGATCCAAGTCCGATCTCCTGATTGGCAATTTTAGCTACGGCAATAGGATGGAGTATATATGGTTCGCCGGAACGACGACGTATGCCTTTATGGGCTTCTTTGGCAAATTTGTAGGCACGCTCTATCATTTCCACCTTTTTACGATGGTTACTTGACAGATAGCCGTTGAGCATATCCTGATAGGCTGCTTCTATTATGCGCTCTTCATCAATGCGCGGGTCGATGAGTCCTTGTTGCTCCATTGGTAACATTTTTTGCAATATACAAAAATAGAGAATTTTTGTGAACAACCTGTGTGAAATTTATATAAAAGTTAGATAAAGCTCTCAAATATTATAAAAGTGATGAAATGTATGGAACATAATTTGAAAAAGAAATGTAAAAATATTAATTTTGCACATTATTATGCGCATTTATGTAGTAATAATTTTATGTTACTGTATAAATAAACCATTATCTGACTTATATTAATCCAATTATATTACTTTCAATGAAAAAAAATTACCTTTTTGCTGTAGGAGCAATACTGTTGTCAAGCATGCTATCGATTGTGCAGGCAGCAAATGCTCCTATCAAGATACTTCCGGAAGGAGGTACTACTACTCTTTATTCGCGTAGCGGTGGATGTTATGAAGCGTATGCTGGCAATAATTACAACACCAAAGAGTATGATTATCTACCGATTGAAGTTGTAGAATATGATAATGGTGATGTTTATGTAAAAAACATTATCTCTCAATACGACTACAGTTACTACAACGAAGACTCATACATCAAGGGGCATAAGGACGGTTCGACCATCACTTTCCCTATGCCTCAGACTATAATTACCCAGACATGGGGAACCACCACCTACAACTACTCTGTATCGATGTTGGAATACAGCAGTAATAAGAAGACTTTTGTTCCTGTCGCCGACAATAAAAATGTATATACCATGACCGTAAAAGACGACGGCACAATCGTAGCCGAGACTATTAACAACGGTATGGAATTTATCGGCATGGTCGATGACGACAACGACTGGTGTTATTATGGTGAGGTATTTATGACTCTTACCAAGGTGACAGAAGATCCTGTAGCCTTGCCCGATGGCGCGACACCGGTAGAGATGCGTGCTATAAGCGGAGAAACATCACGCGATGTCGCTATGGCTTTTGTCGGCAATGATGTTTATGTGCGAGGTATTTTTGAACTTAAACCAGAGGCATGGATTAAAGGATCTCGCGATGGCGACAAAATTTCGTTTGCTTCGGGCCAATACCTTGGTGTAACTCATACCGGAGGCTTTTTGGGTTATTTCATGGCTGCTCAATTTGAAGAAGACAGCAGCTCTGCCGACGATGCTCGTGTGTTGAGAGCTCGCGATGCCATAGTTTATGACTATGATGAGGCTAACGGAATCATGGTTGCTCCGGATGACTACATTATGGTCTACAACAAGAATCCTAATATCATTGATTACATGGAATATGTGGTATCGCCTAAATTCCAGAGTGTATCTGATAACATATCAAAACAGCCTAAAGATCCATGGAATGTAAGCTTCAAATGCTTTAATCCGAAAAGTGGTTTGCCTGGACAGATAATGTTCATGAGCTCTGAACTAAATGTTGATGGATATGCTCTCAACGAAAAGAATCTGTATTACAGACTGTATATCAATGGCCAACCTTTTGTATTAAAAAAATCAGACTTCTACTCTATAGGAGAAGATATGACTTTTGTTCCTTATAGCTATTCAGATGTCGGTGGTCAGATTGCTACATACGAAGCCAACCATATTATATATGGATATGAGTGTTTTGAGAATATCACCAGTGTAGGTGTTCAGATTTGTTATATAGAAGGTGAGCCAAAGGAAGAGAATATAGTTGCTCAGTCAAAGATCGTCACTTATCCGGAAACTGAAAATACAAATTACACACCGAAGAATCCTGAAAATGTAATATTCCACAAGGCAGTTAATAATTGGGAATATACAACTCTGTCGTTTGAAGTCGAAGCTGTCAATACCGACGGCGAAGACCTGAAGACCAATAATCTGTATTATGCCATCTATTTTGACCATAACAGTACTCCTGTAGAGTTCAAGCGCAGCGGAACAGACTACTATTATATCACCGAGCCGATGACCTACGTGCCTTATAATTTCGTAGATTATAGTCCTACGGGTATGGACTTCTCGGTAGACGGTAATAAACGCACAGTCTACATCTACGACAAGAATGTCACTGTAGCCGGTGTCCAGCTGGTATATATAGCAGGAAATGTCACACCGGAGAACATCATAGGTCAGTCGGAAATCGTTTATCCTGAAGAACCGAAAAAGAACTGCACGCCGAA
>CAZOCO010000066.1:0-11776 GCA_964578325.1 uncultured Muribaculum sp. | reverse complement strand
GGGACGCCATGTTTGGCGTCCGGAATAACTCCATCATCAACAACCGATTACACCACTCCTGCCGTAGGGACAGCATGTATGCTATCCGGAGTAACTCAATCGCATACAGTCGATTACCCTAATGCCTTTAATATCACCCAGGCCTTTATACCTACGCTTCCCCGCGCCCGACCCGCATAACGGGCGACACGAGCCGGCCCGCTCCAAAAGCTAACGGATGACAATCCAGTGAATCACCCCTGCGGTAGGGAACAGCATGTATGCTGTCCGCCTCATCAACAACCGATTGCACCAACCCTGCGGTAGGGACGCCATGTTTGGCGTCCGCCTCTTTCAGCAGCATTCGTGTAAGGTAGACGGCATACATGCTGTCCGCCTCATCAACAACCGATTGCACTAACCCTGCGGTAGAGACGCCATGTTTGGCGTCCGCCTCTTTCAGCAGCATTCGTGTAAGGTAGACAGCATGCATGCTGTCCGAAATAACTCTATCAGATACAGTCGATTGCCCTGATCTCCCTAGTGTCTCTAAAGTCCCTGGAGTCTTTAATCCTACCCAGGCCTTAACCCCTCATCATTACTCTGACTTCACACTTAATTGCCACCCCACAACAGGCTCAAAGCGAACTTTGACATACTTTTTTTTACAAAACATCCGCTATTTTCCAGGCACCATCACTGATATTTTACTGTGATTATGTCGAACTTGGCGTTAATAATGTATTGTTGGCAGATTAGTCTGAATGGCACATGTCGAGGAGCTGACCTGCTACGTTGGATGTAAGTGAGCAACCTGCGGAGAGTTCGTTCTGTGCGATTTTAATTACAAAATCTGGATGCTCTGTGGTAAGACCGAAGGCTCCGCGAAGACCGATGTATCGACTCATATCATCATTAGTATGGTGGCACAGCTCTTCAACAATATCTTTTAGGTAGGAGGTTTTTCGGAGTAACTTCAGTGCGAATATATCTGCTATTTCTGTAGATTTGATTTCTTTTGCCCAAGTGATGACTTCGTCACGACAGAATTCGTCAGGGTCGACAAGCATCGGTGCAAGCATAGCTGATTCGCGTACATGGTTGTCGTGCAATAGTTCATACGCAAGGTTCTTATCATAACCTATCCCTTTTGCTATATCGGCTACTTGTGCGAGTGTAAGTCCGAAAATCATTCGGTAGGGTGATCCGCTGCGACGGTATACATCGGACACGATGCCGTTGCGGTATGTAAAAAACAATCGTTTTACTTCTGCTAATTTACCTGATATACTCATAGACTGGGTAGGATAATGTTAAGACTACAAAAATACAGCTTTTGTGGTAAAAATAAAAGAGACCGCTGTGTGGCAGTCTCTTTCTGTTGGTAGGTCGAATGAAAATTTACGACTTATTTCTTTTTGCGGTTGCCATAGCGGCTCATGAACTTGTCTACGCGACCTGCTGTATCGACGAGTTTCTGCTTACCGGTGAAGAATGGGTGTGATGAGCTTGTGATTTCGAGTTTCACTAGAGGATAGGTTACGCCATCAACCTCGATAGTTTCTTTTGAAGCTACGGTAGAACGTGTAATGAAGATTTCGTCGTTAGACATATCTTTGAACACAACTTCGCGGTAGTTGGAAGGATGGATGTCTTTTTTCATCGTCGTTATTTTTATTGTTTTTATTTATTCTGAATGAGTTATGCCGACGCTGGTAAGACGTCAGTCTGTAATGGCGACTGCAAATTTACGATTTTTTTGACAATTGTCAAAGTCTGACCGATTTTTTGTCGAAATTTTTGTCGGTAGGATTTATAATCATGCCGCTCTATGTTTCAATTTCAATGATTTTCCGTAATTTTGTAGAGCAATGGATATCGGGATATATGGAGTCTTGATATTATGAACTCGCTCGTATAATGTATTTTGTAACAAAACGAATGGAAATAGCCGGGAGTCACCGGCTCGATCTCTCCTACGATAGTAAGTGTGAGAATCTTCACGGTCATAATTGGGTCGTGACGGTTTACTGTAAGGCGGCTCAACTCAATGCCGACGGAATGGTGTGTGATTTCAAATATATCAAAGATAGCATCCATGGCTATCTGGATCACGGAAATTTCAACGATCTGTTGCCGTTTAATCCTACGGCGGAAAATATCGCACGCTGGATTGTAGACCGTATACCTGAATGTTATAAGGCAAGCGTACAGGAGTCAGATGGCAATGTGGCGGTATATGTCGACGATGAGCTGGCTGAAGGATGCGTAATATGAGGGTAAACGAGATATTTTACTCTCTGCAGGGAGAAGGTAGGTTTACCGGAACGCCGGCAGTTTTTGTAAGATTGTCGGGATGTAATATGGCTTGTGATTTCTGTGATACTAACCACGATGAGTGGAACGAAATGTCAGAATGGGAGATTGTAGATGCCGTGAAAGAGTATCCGGCAAAGCACGTGGTGATAACCGGTGGTGAGCCTACACTTCAATTGACGGTTTCGCTCGTTGACATGTTGCATGAGGCCGGACTATATGTGCAGATAGAAACTAACGGCAGTATTGCCATAGATGCCCGGTTAAAAGCGGCTATTGACTGGATTACGTGTTCTCCAAAATACGGTATGTTGCCACGTATTGATCGTATTGATGAGCTGAAGATTGTCTATGATAAAGATCGGGTTGCCGATTTAATGGCATTAGACAGTGTAGAGGCCCGGTATTATTGTCTTCAACCGTGCGATCGCAGTGAAGAAAGTTATAATCAAGCCAATCTGAAGTCGTGTATCGACTATATACTTTCACATCCGAAATGGGTGCTTTCGTTGCAGACTCATAAGATGATCAATATTCCGTAGAGGAAGTGTGGTTGATAGTCTGTAGTAGTTTTAAATATGTGGTTCGTAAGATTTTATTTGTGATGATAGTTAGAGTTCGTCTTGTAGTATTAGTATTGGCCCTTATGTCTGTAGTTCCGGTTTCTGCCGGGATCAATGCTATGGATTTGGCCCAAAAACATGCGATAGTATATACGAAACCAGCTCCAAACTTTTTTGAAGGAGCTTTGCTTGGAAATGGAGGGATGGGAGTTGTGGTGACAACTCGCCCTGATGCCGTAGTGCTTCATTTTGGGCACAACAACGTGTGGGACATACGTATCACAGAGAATCATAAGGATAAAATAGGTATGTTTGAAGAAATCTTCAGAATGGCTTCGGAAATACCGGATACGCTGCCTTCTATCCAGCACGACAAGGCATTTGCCGACTATCTGTCGCTTACCGCCGATAATTACCGTAGCCCATATCCGCGACCGTTTCCATGTGGTAGCATTCTGCTTGGTTTTGATCGCCGCGAAGTGGAGTTGACCGGTCATACATTAGATATCGCAAACGGTATCTGTCGTGTATCGTTACTGAAAAACGGCATGCCGCTTACGCTTGAGATAACCGTAGATATGAACCGTGATGAGTTATGGATGGCTTTGACTGACTGTAGAGGAGCGCTTGTCGAGTCTTGTTTCGACCGCGTGAGAATGATCCCGGATCCGTCTACTCCGGCAGAGTTTGTGCCATATGAGGATCTGGCGGAATCCGATCACACTCTGGGGTTTATGCAGCGTCTTCCTTATTCTGCAGATAATAAGATTGACGAAAAAGATAAAGCTTTTGCTTTGCAGTTGTGGAGCAGTATGCCACTGCAAAACGGCGAGCGATCTACGATAATGGGTAACAAAGTGCCTCTTGCAAATCTGGAACGGTATATACCTTCGTCAGAAAAAGCGTTTATAATGCATGCCCGACTTTCAGAAGGTCAGGTGGACGAGGTGGAACAAGGGGTACTGCGCCGTGGTGTAGCAGATGAGGTCGGTTTAAAAGATTGTATAAAGACCAATGATGATGCATGGCGCAGATACTGGAATGCTTCAGCTATATCGCTCGACGATGATGAGCTGGAAAAAATCTGGTATCGAAATATGTATTTTTTCAACTGTTCTGTAAAACCAGGAGTTACATGTCCGGGAATATTTGCCAATTGGAGCTACGACAAAATAGGTACGGCATGGCATGGCGACTATCATCTGAACTACAATACGCAGCAACCATTCTGGCTGACATTTTCTTCCAATCATCTTGACAAGAATATGGCTTATGTAGATCTTGTCGACCATCTGTTGCCGGTAAGCCGTAAATGGGCATCGGAATACTATAAAATGCGTGGCGCATTTTTTCCTCATTCAGCATATCCTGTCGATATGAATATGCATCCGTATCCGGTGCCCGATTGGGGATGGGAAGTATTTGAGACTCCATGGATGGTGCAGGGGCTGTGGTGGCACTATCTCTATACGGGAGATCCCGATTTTCTGAAGGAGCGTGCTTTCGGCCCGATAAAAGAGGCGGTGGAGTTTCTTGTTGATTATATGTCGCGTCCCGACGGTTACGGTCGGCGGTGGGGCAACGATGGAAAGTATCATATATTTCCATCTGTTCCGCCTGAGCTCTATGGTCTTCAGCCCGGATTTAAATACAATTATGATACGCAGATAGACCTCACTTTAGCTCGTCATATATTCAACGCCTACCTGCAGTCGGTCGATATATTGAAGTATGGCAAAAATGAAAAGTCTCTGGTAAATGATGTGAAAAAGATACTGAACAACATGCCGGATTATCCTACTGCACATTCCGAGCGTTATGGCGATATTCTGGTGTCGGTGCCCGGTGAGGGTGACGGTATTGTATACAATGTACCAGCTAATCTTGCCGTGGTATTTCCAGGTAATGAATATGGACTTAACTCCCCCGACAGTATTCAGGCTCTTGTGCGGGCTACAATAAATGCTCATCGCAATGAAGGTGGCAACGATATAGTTTTTCTCAATATGCAGAAAGCGCGGATGGGTATGCTGGATGTCGAAAAATTTAAGCGGCAGATCTCATATGCCACTTTACCTAATGCTACGATTACCGATGCTGTGCTTGAAGTCGGCGGACGATATAGTGATCTGACAGATTATATGTATATGGGCCCGATGGGTATATGGTTTGAGAATTTTGCGGTCGCTGCAGTCATAAACGAATGTTTGATGCAGTGTTACGACGGAGTAATACGGCTTTTTCCTAACTGGGATAAGAATGTGGCGGCTTCGTTTAAGACGTTGCGCGCACAAGGAGCTTTTCTTGTCAGTGCCGGTGCGGCTGACGGCCGTGTGTCGGTATTGGAGATATTAAGTGAGAAGGGTAACAGACTGTCGATAGTGAATCCTTGGCCCGGTTGCGATGTGGAGGTTTACAATGGCGACAATCGGAATCTGGTTTTGAAAGATGACGCTGGAGTTTTGACTATGCCTACTACTGCCGGCTCAACGTATCGTTTTAGTCCGGTTGAAAATTAGTCAGCAGACTGTCAGTCCTGGAGTAAGAATAGTAATATATGTGTCTATAGCTTGGCGAATTTCGTCGGGGCAGATGTATTCGTTGGCTGTGTGTGAGCGGGCCGAATCTCCCGGCCCTATTTTCAGTGATGGCCACGGCATCAGAGCCTGATCTGACAGGGTCGGAGATCCGAACGGTTCAAATCCAAGCATTTCCATCCGCCGTACCAGCACGTGGTCGGGAGATATTGATGAAGGGTTAAGACGAGTGGAACGCGGTACCATTATGCAGTCGGGTACAGCCTGTTGCAGTAATTTCAGCGTGTCGATATTTGAATATGCATCGGTGGTGCGGACATCTATCACCATTCGGCACAGATCAGGCACTACATTGTGCTGCGTTCCTGCCTCGATCTGTGTCACGCTAATTTTGACCGGGCCGAGAGTCGGAGATTCGATAGGAAGTCGTAGATTGCGGAGAGTCTCAATTACCGGCAACGCCCGGTATATGGCGTTATCGCCTTCGTTGCGTGCGGCGTGACCGGAACGACCGTGTACCTCGGCGTCTATTACCATAAGACCCTTCTCGCTTATTGCCGGACGCATTCCGGTAGGTTCGCCGACTATGGCTATGTCGATGTGGGGTAGTGATGGCAGAACGCTTTCAATGCCGTTTTTCCCGCTTACTTCTTCTTCTGCCGACGCGACAAACACGAGGTTGTAGTTGCGGGGCTTTTCGGCGAGTTGTAGAAACGTTGCAGCCAGTGAGACTAATGATGCTCCTGCATCATTAGCCCCAAGCCCGTAGATGCGGTCGTCAACTTCTGTAGGGGTATAAGGGTCGAAAGTCCATCCGTCGACAGGACGTACGGTGTCGATGTGGGAATTCAGAAGCAGGGTGGGGCGGTTTGCGCTGTAGTCCGGGGCAATGGAAATTATATTATTGTGTATACGTTCGGGTGAATGGCCATTACGTTTCAGGTAATCTTCTACAATGTCGGCGGCAGCATGTTCGTCGCGGCTTACCGACGGCGTGGCGATGAGGCGTTTCAGCAGATCTATGGAGTTATAGTAAAGTTCGTCTATGTCCATTGTGTGGAAATTATTGCAGACAAATTTAGTTATAAATTCTCGTTGTTGACGGGAAAATTTCTAACTTTGTTGATGATATGGCAAAATTTACGGTAAACATACTTGGGTGTGGATCTGCAATGCCTACATTAAGGCATATGCCGTCGTGCCAGGTCGTAGATTTCCGCGACAACCTCATGATGATTGATTGTGGAGAAGGCGCACAATTGTCGATGCGTCGCCAGCGGCTGAAGTTTTCGAGGCTCGGACATATATTTCTTTCTCATCTTCATGGTGATCACTGTCTGGGCTTGCCCGGCCTTGTATCTACATTGTCTCTTGCCGCTAAAGACGGAGGCCATATAACGGTTCATACTTTTAAGGAAGGTGCCGAGATATTTGGCTCGATGTTGCGTTTTTTCTGTCATGATATGCCGTTTGATGTCAGGTTTGACATAATTGATCCGAATTTGCCTGCGGAAGGAGATGTGATTTGGGAGACAGATTCGTTGACAGTTAAAGCATTTCCGCTGTATCACCGTATGCCGTGTGTCGGATTCCGCTTTGATGAAAAACCGAAATTGCGACATTTGCGCGGAGATATGATTGCATTTCATCAGATTCCCCGATCATGTATAGAATCTTTGCGACGCGGGGAGGATTATATTACTCCCGACGGCCGTGTTTTGCCTAATTCCATGCTCACGTCTGATGCTGATCCTGCAGTAAGTTACGCATACTGCAGTGACACGATGTACGACCGTAGGGTAGTCAGGGCGGTAGAAGGTGTAACCGCACTTTATCATGAGGCAACCTATGGTGATGACCTGCAGGAAATGGCCGCTCCGAGAGGCCATTCCACAGCACGTCAGGCTGCCGAAATTGCCCGTGAAGCCGGAGTGGAACAACTTATACTTGGACATTATTCCAAACGGTATCATACAGAAGAGCAGTTGCTCGCCGAAGCCCGCTCGGTATTTCCGGATACAATCGCGGCTCACGAGGGTATGAAGATAGATTTATTGAAATGATAAACGAGGAATCGCAATCGCAGATTGACGAACGCTATATGCGTATGGCTTTGGCCGAGGCCCGGATGGCCTTTGATAACGATGAGGTGCCGGTAGGTGCTGTCGTTGTATCGCGTGGACAGGTGATAGGTCGTGGACACAATCAGACCGAGATGCTGTCTGATGTAACGGCTCATGCCGAAATGATAGCAATTACGGCGGCGGCTAATACTGTCGGTGGAAAATATCTCCCCGACGCTACTCTGTATGTGACGGTAGAACCTTGTTTGATGTGTGCCGGTGCGATAGGCTGGAGTCAGATACGGCGGATTGTGATTGGTACACCGGATGAAAAACGCGGTTATGCGGTACAGTGTGCGGTATCTCCATTCCATCCTAAAGCCGAGGTCGTGAGCGGTGTGCTTGCCGAAGAGTGTGCCGGTCTAATGAAGAAATTTTTTAAAAACAAACGAAAATAATTTGTAAACAACTATTTATGGGAATCAGGTCTATATTTATTTTGTTTGTCGCAATTATGGTGAATGGTCTGACTGTAATGGGCCAGTCGGTGAAGAATTTCAGTGTCAATGGAGTGTCTTTTTCGATGGTTCCTGTAGATGGCGGCCAAATTGATGCAGAGTCGGTATCAGACTTTATGATTGGAAAAACAGAGGTGACAGAACAGTTGTGGCATGCTGTAACGGGTAAATGGTCGCCGGGATTTAAGTCTGGTCGTTCGGAAGATTGTCCGGCAAGCTGTTTGACATGGAATGATGCTGCCGGATTTATTGTGCGGTTGAACGAATTGACTGGTGAATCGTTCAGGTTGCCTACCGAGGTAGAATGGGAATATGCCGCCCGTGGTGGTCAGAAGTCAAAAGGATATATCTATAGTGGAAGCAATGATGCCGATGATGTCGCTTGGTATATGAACACGTCAGACAATGCGCTACATCCTGTAGCTACAAAGTCGCCTAATGAACTGGGCATATATGATATGAGCGGAAATGTATGGGAATGTGTAGCTGACAAAAAAGATGAGGATTACAGCGTAAGGAAGTCGGGTACATTTAAATCGCGCGGAGGTGGATTTTATATGCCGGCATCAAGTATAGGAATCTCTCATCGAATAGGGGGTAAGCATGGCGTTCGATATGATGGCTTAGGAATGAGACTGGCTATGTAGTGTCAATATCAGTCTACGATTTTGATGTGAAGTTTTACAAATTATCAGGAAAATTAACAGGTCGATGGATGTGTTGTCGGGATTTTTTGTTAAATTTGTAGGTAATTGGACATATAATACCGATTTACCTCAAAATGACAGACCAACCAACTCCCATAGGCCCCTCAGTATCGGGCGATAACCTTGACAATCAGATACAGGAAGAACTGAATCTTGAATCGCAGCAGTCTGATCCGAACTATTCAGGCGACGATATACGCACTCTCGACTGGAAGGAGCATATACGGCTTCGTCCCGGTATGTATATCGGTAAACTTGGCGATGGTACACAGGACGACGATGGAATTTATGTGCTTATTAAAGAAGTGTTTGATAATTCTATCGATGAATACATGATGGGGTTTGGTAAAAAAATTGAGGTGACGGTTACAGATACTTCTGCTACCGTACGAGACTATGGGCGTGGAGTGCCGTTGGATAAAGTATTCGATGTCGTATCTAAAATGAATACAGGAGCGAAATATGATAGCAAGGCATTTAAGAAGTCGGTCGGTCTTAACGGAGTGGGACTTAAGGCGGTCAATGCTTTGTCTACCGAATTTTCGATTACAGCGTATCGCGACGGATTTTTACATAGGGTACGTTTTGAAAAAGGTGTACTGGTCGAAGATTCAGGAATCGTCCCGACTGAAGAGCCCAATGGAACTCTGGTTTCATTTACTCCCGATGCGGCGATTTTTCGCGATTATAAATTCAGGGAATCATATGTAGTGCAGCTGGTTAAGAACTATACGTTCCTCAATACAGGTCTGTCGATATGGCTTAATGACCGTAGATATTTTTCACGTAACGGATTGCTTGACCTTCTTCAGGAAAACCTTACAGCAGAACCGTTATATCCGATAATTCATCTTAAAGGTACTGATATCGAGGTCGTAATAACTCATTCGCGTCAGCATGGCGAGGAGTATTATTCATTTGTCAACGGTCAGCATACGACACAGGGCGGAACCCACCTTACGGCTTTCCGAGAAGCCATGTGCCGCACCATACGTGAGTACTATGGTAAGAATTTTGAATACGGAGATATTCGCGACGGTATAGTCGCAGCCATTTCGGTCAAGGTGGAAGAGCCTGTGTTTGAGTCGCAGACGAAAACCAAGCTCGGTTCAAGAGATATGGGACCTGATGGCCCAACGGTCAATAAGTTTGTCGGCGATTTTATGAAAAAAGAGCTTGACGACTATCTGCACATCAATCTTGATACAGCTGATATTCTGCTGAAAAAGATTCAAGAAAATGAACGTGACCGTAAGGCAATGGCGGGCATTACAAAGACTGTGCGTGAGAATGCCAAGAAAATGGCAATTCATAATAAGAAACTTCTGGATTGCCGTACACATCTCAACGATATCAAAGGAGATGAAATCAAGAAAGATGCGTCTTCGATTTTTATTACGGAGGGTGATTCTGCTGCCGGATCTATCACCAAAATACGCGACGTTGAGACTCAAGCTGTATTCTCGTTGCGTGGAAAACCTCTGAATACCTATGGAATGCCTCTTCCCGAGGTTTACAAAAACGAAGAGTTTGCGCTATTGCGGGCAGCTCTCAATATCAATGAGAGTATTGATAACCTCCGCTATAATAAGGTGATTATTGCGACAGATGCCGATGTTGACGGTATGCACATACGATTACTGCTGCTCACATATTTTCTGCAATTTTTCCCTGATATGATCAAGCGTGGACATGTGTATGTGTTGCAGACCCCGTTGTTCCGAGTTCGCAATAAAAATTCGGTGCGTCGTGTCGGAGCAAAAAAATCGAAAAAAGATTCAGCCGACGAAACGTATTATTGTTATAATGATGAAGAACGCCTTGAAGCGATAAACCGGCTTGGCGACAAAGCCGAAATCACGCGATTCAAGGGACTGGGAGAGATTTCTCCCGAGGAGTTCCGCGGATTTATCGGGCCGGATATGCGTCTTGACAAAGTTTCGCTACGCAAAGAAGATGGCGTTGATGAGTTGTTGGAGTTCTATATGGGTAAGAATACACCATCGCGTCAGGACTTTATTATTAATAATCTGGTAGTTGAAGATGACTCTCAAATCTCGTGAAAATATAGCGTTTTATGCCGGAAGTTTTGACCCGTTTACGCTGGGACATCTTTCTATTGTACGTCGCGCGGTTGCATTGTTTGATCGTGTTATAGTTGCTGTCGGTGTAAACGAGTCTAAACGGAATACTGAAGGTGTTAACGAGAGATTGTCGGCCATCCGTAGAGCAACACAGACGATGAGCGATAGTGTGTCAGTAATGTCATACACCGGGCTGACTGTTGATGCCGCCCGCCAGGTCGGAGCGACATGTCTGTTGCGAGGAGTCCGGAATACTGCTGATTTTGAATATGAGAATAATCTTGCCGATGTAAACCGGGCTATTTCCGGGCTCGATACTGTCCTGCTGGTCACCGAGCCTTCGTTGCGCCACATAAGTTCGTCGGCTGTACGCGAATTGCAGCACTTCGGTCATGATGTCTCATCTTTTTTACCGAATAATGATGATGAAAAATAAGTTACTACAATTAATAATATTTTTAGGGATACTGTTTACAGTCGCCAATGGTCAGACTGCTAACGCAGACACTACGCGTCAGTTATCTCCGGCACAAAAACTTCAGTTTGCCGAGAGTCTGATATCGCGGTTCTATGTGGAAGATGTGCGTCAGGATACTATTGTTGATGAGGCGATACGTGCGATGCTTAAGACTCTTGATCCTCATTCCACTTATTCCGATGCAGAGGAAACCCGTGAGCTTACCGAACCATTGTCTGGTAATTTTTCGGGTATCGGCGTGTCTTTCAATATGCTTACCGATACACTGTATGTAATCAGTACTATATCTGGTGGCCCTGCTGAACGTTCGGGAATCCTTCCCGGTGACCGGATTATTCAGGTCGAGGATACGGTGATTGCCGGTGTGAAAATGAAGCAGCAGCGTGTCATGAAAATGTTGCGCGGACCGAAGGGTACCCGGGTTGCCGTAAAAGTGAAGCGCGCCTCACAGCCAAAACTGATTGATTACGTCATTACTCGTGACGATATCCCCATCTATAGTGTTGATGCGTCGTATATGGCCGATCCTTC
>CAZOCO010000065.1:0-11840 GCA_964578325.1 uncultured Muribaculum sp. | reverse complement strand
CATGTATGGCGTCCGAAAATCACGCGGCATCGGCGGTAGGGACGCCATGTATGGCGTCCGATAATCACGCAACGCCGACCCCCGGTAGGGACGCCATGTATGGCGTCCGACGATCTCGGCAACGTTGGTGTATGGCGTCCGGAATTAACATCGGGGGCGATGCGACATCGGCCTACCCTCGGGTTATGGCGCGCATGCATGTGAAGGCCGCATCGGCATCGGGGCGGCAATACATTTCGCATACCGGCACCGCGCCCACCAGCCGCTCTATCGCCTTGTGGCGTGCCTCCCGCAGCGCGTCGCCCACGAAGGGGAGAAACAGCACCGAAGTCGTCAGCGAAGCGTAAGCCTGGAGCGGAGCAAGCCTGCGAAGCTCGTTATCTTTTGACCTCACGATGCGCACCAGCCCACCTATCGGAGCCGCGACATTGCGGTAGCATGGCGTCTTGCCGCTCCACGGCGAGCCGTAGGCCATCGCCGTGCCGTCGGTCGAAAAGCGTATTATGGGATTATCATCGTTGAGCTGCTCCGCACCGTCGATGTTCTGCAGCCACATCGAGGCATGCGTGCTCTTGCCTGTGCCGCTCTTGCCCTGAAACAGGTACGCCTTACCACCGTACACCACTGCCGACGAGTGTATCAGCAGCGTGCCGTTGCCGCTCGTCGAGAGCATATAGGCTATCATCAAGGCATGCGCCAGAAAATAAGAGTCGTTGTCGTCGCCCCCGGAAGCGATGACGATATCGGCGCGGTCAAGCTCCGGCGACATCATCATCCACAGGCGGCCGGCCGGCGCGTCGGCATGCTTGAATACCATAATCAGGCTACCGTCGGGCCGACGCAAGGCACGCGCATCGATAAAGCCCACATCGCCCGGAGCCGGGTCGTAAATACTCTCACCGTCGCACTCGGGCAACGGACCGGTTTTGATGTCGACCGCCAGCACATCACTTTCCGCCCACTCTCCGGCAAACGGACTGAAGCGCCACCTGATAGCCTCCCACGCAGAGAGCCCCTCGGCAGCCGACACAGTAAAGGCGTTTCCCGCCACAATATATCGTTCTTTCATATCAAAATAATTTCATATTAACCGGTAGGGACGCCATGTATGGCGTCCGATAATCACGCAACGCCGCCCTGCGGTAGGGACGCCATGCATGGCGTCCGGAATTAACATCGGGGTTGGTATATACCGGACAGCATACATGCTGTCCCTACCCACACGCGACATGCTGTCCCTACCTCTGGTGATACTCATCTGTTGCCCAATTGATGACATTGTTTCGAATATATGTTTCCGCCCTATTTCCATCTTCGGTACCTCGTATCGCATGATCGTAATAACGAGACTGCCATGAAAAATCGATGCCAATACTTCTTGCATACCTGGTCACCGACGCCTTTAGAGTCGAAATATATCGCGACAATAAAGCGTTTGCAATTCCCGGTCCCGGTCTTCTTTGCAAACCATACTCTTCCGCATCACAAGGATTGATCGCGGCATCATCATTTATGACGACAATTGCATGAAAATGATTCGGCATTACCTGAAAAACTGGTATTTCGATATTGGGATGGTGTATTTGAGGATTAGACAATTCATTGTACAAAAATGTACCGACAACCGACATATTCATCTTAAAATCCGATATCTCACCTAATTTACATTCATGATCTTTTACACATACCACAACGTGGTAAATGCCTTTATTATACTCAATCCATTTTGCACGTGGTGATTTGCGAGTCGGTAACATATCTACAAAATTACAAATTTTTTCGGTAGGGACGCCATGTATGGCGTCCGAAAATCACGCAACAACACCCCCCGGCGGTACGAACGCCATGTATGGCGTCCGAAAATCACGCAACAACACCCCCCGGTGGGGACGCCATGCATGGCGTCCGAAAAATCACACAACGACCCCGCGGTAGGGACGCCATGTATGGCGTCCGAAAATCACGCAACAACGACCCCGCGGTAGGGACGCCATGTATGGCATCCGGAAAATCACGCAACAACCCCCCCGGTGGGGACGCCATGCATGGCGTCCGAAAAATCACACAACGACACCCCCCGGCGGTACGAACGCCATGTATGGCGTCCGAAATTAACATCGGGGTTGGTATATGCCGGACAGCATGCATGCTGTCCCTACCCCCCCCCACTACGCAACGAATTCCCCCCGGGGGTAAAAAAAACGTCGGCTACGGATAGCCGACGTTGTGTATATTGGAAACAGGGGCGATTAATCCCATTCATCCTTATCGGGGTCAAATTCATCTCCATAGCCACCTACTCCCTGTTGCTCATCACTTCTGGACAAGAAAGACGGACCTTCGAGTACGAGCTCTACCTCTTCGAGTTCGGGCTTTACGTAGTTTTCGTATTTCATAATATTTTATCGATTTGTTGTATTTATATTCAATAACTTACGTCGTGTAACGCGCTCGCCGGAGATTACTCTCCGAAATTGACATGCAAAATTACGACTTTTATTCCTTTATAACAAATTAATTGTCAAAAAGTTTTTTTGCCGAAATCGGGGTTGCTCGTGGTAGGGACGCCATGTATGGCGTCCGAAATTTTCAGGACGGACACCCTGCCGGTTGTCCCTACCACCACACCGATTTTATTTTACAAGTACTTTCTTGCCCATTACGATGTAAAGACCACCGTTGACATTTACGCTGTTGGTTCCGGGTACTACGTCAACCACGGCTACCTTGCGGCCATCTACCGAGTAAACGTCAACCTTGCCGTAGTCGGCATCGGCGTTGATGGTGATCTCACCCTTACCGCCAACGATGCTCAACTCTGAAGCGTCAGAATTTACGTCGTCGATACCTGAATGATCGCCACGGATCACTTCGTCGGTAATGTCGATACCGTTTTCATCGTGAATGCGGATTTCACGTGGAGCCGACATCGGGCCGGCAGGAGTAGCAATCGGGGTATAGATTACCATACGCAACGCGGGAAGAGCGACATTATCTCCGGCATAAGCAAAAGTACCTTTTTTAGTCAGAGCATAGATCTGATATGCCATATGCTCACCGAGGATCTCGCCGGGATTAGCATTCTTAAACAGACCGTATGCCAGGCTATTTTTATCCTGCATGATTTGACTTTCATCAGTAGCAAGGATAGTGGTGCCATCAATTATATCAAGTGTGAAATCTGCGGCTCCCTCCGGTAATATGACAAGAGCGGGGGTGTTGGCGGGAATTGTTTCCTGAACATATGTAAACCAGAATTTACCGTTTTCTTCTGTATCATATCGGCAAATAGAGGTTCCTTCGGGGAAATCAGACGGATTCAAGTCGAAAGGCACACATACGGAATTCTTGCCAGCCTTAAATGTACGGGAGGTGTAGTCAACTTTAGCGCTGTGGAGCTCTGCAGGGCAATAGAACGATGTTTTGTCAGTAATCTTAACAAGGTCGCACTCGTTGTTTTCGCCATAATATACATTGGCAAGGCCTTTGCCTGCGATATCTGGATCTGCTGATTGAGCAAACATGTTTACGGGGATAGTGAATGCACCTTTTGCGTCGGAAAGCGTATTGTCCTTGTTTATCACAACATACTGATTCTTATCTGTGCTTGTCGGAGTGTACACGGTTAAGTTATATACCTTTGTATCATCAGCAAGAGCTACGAGCTGCTTGTCGGTAAAGTTCACACCGAAATATTCGCGGGCAGCGTAGCCAACCTGACTAAAAGTTAGCTTATCGGTTTTAGCAGCTGAATCGTCATAATAACGGCCAGTGCTGCCAGTCCAAACAGCTACATCGTATAGTCGGGTAGTAGTAATAATATCAGCTAATGTTCCGTTGATAGCAACCTTATTAAGTGTGCCGGAAAATTCATGGCAGAGATTTACACCCGAGGCCAAATTAATTACATGTCCACGACCATTGATAGTACCGGTATAATTATAGGTTGATCCTATAGATTCTTCAACTGTTATATCTGCAGTAAGTGTTACATTCTGGTAAGCAGCTTTTAGCGCAGCTAAAGCGTTAGCATTTGATGCATCTTGAGCACTTTTCAAAGCAGCGTCTGCCTCATTAAATTCAGATTGAGCAGTCTCTACTTTCTTTTGATATACAGCCTCGTCAGCTTCAGCGGCTTCTACGGCGTCTTCAGCATCGTCTACATCTTTTTGAGCAGCATCTACCTCACTTTTAGCTGTTGATACGTCAGTTTTATAGCTTTCCAATGAGGCATCGGTGGGAGCATTCTCAACAGCCTTCTCAAGCTGGGGAATAGTAGTGTTATTAAGAGTTTCTATATCGCTGTTCAGCGTACCGATGCTCTTTTTGGCAGCGTTGATCTTATCTACATAGCCGTCATATACAGGATTATCTTCTGTTACAGCATCACCATGAACGCCATATATCAGCTTGTTGTATAAAGCGATATTAGCTTCCGTAGCAGCAATATCGTTAAGGGTTTGCTGTGCAGCGATAGGATCTTTATATCTATCAAGCTGTTTGGTAACAGTTGTCTGAAATGTCCGGTTTCCTGACAAAGAATTAAAAGTGGTCGAAATCACATTAAAGAAATAAGCCATATTACCTTGCCAGTCAGTTGTGTATACCGGAGACGTGGTTTCGGCGGTAGTCTTATATTCATCACCTAAATATAAATAAAGGTAGGAATAAGTGAGAGCTTTTTCTCCATATAAAAGTTCGTCAAATTCAGGAACAGTTGCCTCTTTCCAATCCCCAGTATAGTCAGGTTTTGTATCAAAAAAACTTAAAGTAATGGCATTATATTTAGTGCGACCTGAAGTAATAACGGATGTCATATAGTATAATTTTGATGTTCCAGTATAGTCGTCTGGATGTTCATAATCATAACTATTGAAATCTGAAATAAAATTGTCGGCATTTTTTTTCAGGGTGTTAAGCCACCCTATAACAGACGTGATTGTAGTGTCAGCTTTGGCTAAAGTTGAAGAATTCTTAAGAGTTTTGAGCGTATTTTCAGCTGTATGGAGTTTGCCATCAGCGTTTGTGCTATCATTTTTCCAACCGGAGATCTGGGTATTATAATCTGCGATCTGGGCCTGCTTGTCGGTTACCTGTTTTTTAGCGGCATCAAGATTCTTTTGAGCTTTAGCAACCAAAGTATCAGTCATTGCTTTTAGCGTTGAGTCTGCCTCGGCGTATTTCGACTGTTTTGCAGTTAAAATTGCTTGTTTTTGGGTTAAAGTTACTTTTGCGCTTGCGACAGTATCCTGCTCTAACTTCAAGGAATCTTTAACCTCTTTGAGAGCAAGTTCTTTGGTTTTAAAATTAGTACTGTCAGGAGCTTCTCCCTTTGCCGAAGTAGGAGGATTTTTAAGATCCTTGACAAACTGCGACCACGACATCGTTGTACCGTTTGACAACGTCACAGCATCGTCTCCGTCGGCGGCATAAGCCGCTACGCCGAGGGCAAGCAACAGCGCGGAGAGCGTGAATTTAAACATTCGTTTGATCATCATAGTGAGATAATTGTTGTTTGTTGTATTTAATTGTTTTACTTGTTTTTACGCTAATATAAAAGCCATTTGCCAGGTAAATAATCCTACTACAAGCTCAAAATATTGCGCAAATTTATGACATAAATTCCATATCACAAAATATTTCCCAAAAAAGATTAAATCATCCTCCCCCATCCTAAAGGTCTTAAAAAACCTACCGGAAGAGGCGCAGGCACCATACATGGCATTTATTATCTTCTCGGCATGTGCCCGCTCGTCAATTTGCCGAGAAGTTTACGTGTCTCGCCACCTGTAAATTTTTCAATCTCCTCCCCCAACTTGAAAAATTCAGTGGAAAACCATTCTAATTTACCATTTTCATTAACGCGAAACGATTTCTTGGTTCGTCGAATCGCGGATTGTATTCTTGCCGGATCACACTCATAATCGAAACCGCCGCCAATAAGGCTGTCGATATATCGCTTGATATTTGGTTCTTGGGGTACAGAATCCACTTCCGGAACCTCATCATACAAATGGAAATACAGCCATACCTCAAAACATGGATTGCTTTGTACTACATTCCAAGCATCGTAAGACTTAACTTCATCATACAATTTCGATATATTTCTATTATTGTCAGCGCAGAACTCTCGGAGAGGAGCGATTTTTCCCTCCTTCTCCCATGTATCTGTATCGATGACAAACCATATTTGGTCATTTTGCATGTAATCCAATGTATGCAACCGATCAGTGCCGAAGAATTTCTCTTTCGCCAGCTCTCTCAACTTCAACGGGTCAGTGCCGTTTTCAGAAGGTATCACTATCAGCTCAAGATTTGACGACAAGCCTATAAAGAAATTCAAATACTTAATTTCAGAATCCGTACCTTCACTGATGATGTAGATCTTGCTAGCATCTTTAGTGGGTACATGTTTGACATAATCCTTTCTCCGCGTAATCATATCACCATTTCAAATCAGAAAGGTTAGACAAGAAAGGAATCCCGCCATAACGGCCATTAAGATAGCCGTTCTCAATATTGGCTGTTTTATGTACATTATAGTCACTCAACGGATACAACTGCGTGGATTGATCCACATCTTTTTGCACGAACCATATCTCATCAGGTCGGAATATCGACTGATCGAGCAGACAGCTCTCATGGGTTGTGAAAATCAACTGCCCCTTCGCCACATGACTTTCGGAAATTTTGCTGATGATGCTTTTTATCATTATCGGGTGGATGCTACGCTCAATCTCATCTACAATATACACTGTATCATCTTTCAAAACGGAGTATAGCAAAGGCATGTATTCTATTAGCCGTCTTGTTCCATCTGATTCAGCCTCTAAATCCATGGACACTTCATTACCGCTTTTATCTACATGTAGAGCGACCAATGATTTCAATACTATGGTGTCATTTTCTACTACAACGTTAGAAATCTCATTAGATAAAATGGATTTTTTATACAATTGAGGTTCTCCCGGTTGCCTCTTCGACGCTTCAATGGCCATTTTCAGACCTACATTTCCATCAGCATCTTTTTCATCAATAATTTCCTTTTTTATGACAAGACGCGAAATACCAGTCTTTAACTCTGGAAGAATAGCGTTCGCAAGATTCGCGAAATCCTGATCCACATCAAACTTGTGGACAAGATAACCGAAACGCTTTGCCGGCAACACAATCTGAAGCCTGCGAAACCATTCATATGCATCCTTCACTACTGGGAATTCTTCTGTATAATAATTACCAAAGAATGAGAGTACAAGCATATCCGGCCTTATGATACGGCTCATAGCATCTGAAAACACTTTGACGAAATCATCCTTTTCTTCTCCGAAAATATTCTCGACCGACAGAACTACATCATTATTTTTTCTTCGATAAATGGGCATATCATCTTTTTCTCCGCTCAAAAAAAGCTCTTCCTCTACAATCTCTTTCCGATTGAATACTATATGATAATAAAAAGTCTGATTATTCGTAAAGAACTCTATCGCCAATTCAGATGGTTTCGTCTTACATTCAGCCTCAAATCTGAAGTATAAATCGTCGGTCAGATTCAAATCGCTCAATTTATCCGCACAGACCATTTCCCTTAACAGATCAACACATTTTAGTAAGTTGCTCTTACCGGCTCCATTGGCCCCATATATAGCCGACATCCGAAGCGCTTCCACACCTCCGCAGTCAATCTTATGCCACTCATGACTCTGGCTTCTACTTGAAATAAATGTATTGAATTCTACTGTGTCTTTAAACGACATTATATTTTCAGCGGCGAACCTTAACAACATATCAAAAACGTTATAAATTCACCACAAAATTACAATTAATACCCTATAAATGCAAGTTCCGAACAAACAAACTTGACAATTCCGTTAAAATTTAACGGGATCACACCCTATAGCATCCGCAATCGCATCCCCCAAAAGGAAAACACAGAGTCCATAAGGACAGAAGTGGCATATATAGAATCCGGAAATATCATCCTGTTACGCTACAATTTTATTTACGGTCGGTGGGTCGAGCGGATGGAGTAGAGGCGGCCACGAATACGGTAATACAACCGTCGGACGGGCCATATGGCGCCCCAGATGCGCGAATACACGCGGTAGCTGCGGTCGGTGACGGCAAACTTACGCCGGGGTATGGCATGCCATGGACGAAAACCCGACAGACGGTGCACCTCGGCCACACGGCCTATGACTTCCTCCCGGCACACCGATTCACATCGCAGACAGTTGTCGCCGCGGGTCAGGTAGCAGCGCCGGGCGCCGTCGTGACGGATCTCGACCAACCGGTGGACGATACGCCGCTCCCCGCCATCGGGCTGCCGCTCCGAAAACATAAGCAGATCGCCCACATGCGGCTCACCATCAAGCGGAACCACCACCACATAGTGCTGGCCGCCCCATATGAGAGGACGCATGCTCGATCCCAAAGTCTTCGACAGGGCAAAGCCCCGATGCAGCTGCTTCATATCAGTAAATCACGCTCAAGAGGCTACAAATGTAAAAATTTTTGCGATTATACCCGCGATTTTTACAAGAAATTACGGCGTGACCGCCAGAAACGGAGCGTACTTATCTGACAGGACTTATGCCTATCCGTGCCGGAGATTGAGCGTAAACGCCTGATTATCGCACAAGCATACCCGACGCTACAGAATCGGCGGCAGTGTCGCCCAACGTAGCGCGGATTATGGCTAAAGCAAACGGGAGTGTGGTGCCGGGACCTTCTGATGTAATAAGGTTAGGCTCGACAACTACAGTCTGCTCTACATATTTACCGCCGTTTGAATTGATCGCGTCGCCGAGGCCGGGATAGCAAGTAGCGGTCTTGCCCTTAAGCACACCCAGAGGAGCGAGTACTACCGCCGGGCCGGCACATATAGAGGCAATACGACCGTTCTTGTTATACTGTGCCATGATTTTAGCTTTCACAGTGTCGTCGGCATACAGATTTTGTGCGCCCGGATCGCCGCCGGGCACGATAATCCAATCGGCATCGTCGGTATTTACCTCACTTATAAGAGAATCGGCTACCAGAATCTGACCGGTAGCGCCCTTGATCTGATTTTGGTCGGACACGGCTACCGAAACTACCGGCATTCCGGCACGCCGCAATGCGTCAATTGTCGCGACGGCTTCCACTTCCTCAACACCGGGGGCGAGGAAAATATAAGAGTTTTTTGCTGCCATAGGTAAAAAATTTGAAACAGTTAAAAGAGCCATCAAAGCTCTCTTTATAAATTTAACATGCATAGTATAATGTTTTATCTGTTTAACGCTTTACCACAGGTCAAAGTTCAGATTTCGGAAGCAGTCACGGCGCTTACACCCTGGTTTTCACAAATGGTCAAAACATCGTGCATTTAACGTGAATTCAATATAAGAAATCACGTTATTTATTAAAGAAGCAAAACTGGCAGATCATGGTCTTATTTCAAAAATTCTTCTATGTCTTTGCGGTTCTTCAAGATATTGAATCCATAAATAATTTTGGTGTAATTATTTCCATTTATATACGGATGACATAGTTTGCCGCATGTGTGCCTTACAAGTAATAAATCAAAGACATATAAAGGCTTTTGTTCGTCATAAATAACGATATCAACTATAACATAGTTTTCAGCCGAAGCACAGTGCTTATAATAAAAGCCAAATCTGGATGCTTTTGGTTTCGTAAATACAAAATCATTCTCTTGTAAATACTTTATCGTTTCATCCTTGATATACAAATTCCTATATACAGGGTCTACGCACATACCAACAGCATGATCGAATTCAGGTGTAGAATATTCAATCGGACAACAATCTTTTATTTTTTTTGCAGAAACAATTTTTATGAATCCATTCAAAAATGCATTTAGGTGGTCGCGTGAAGGACAATCCTTTCTGATTTGATCATATATGTAATCAAAGACGTACCGCGAGAGAACTCGACTCTGATCAATATTATTTAATTGACCATTATTTACCATCATAATATATGTTTTCCCATGATAAGAATATTTGAACATATTTAGATCTTGACATATACGCACAATTTCATCGTAGGTCAATTGTCTAACATAAACTTTCCGATTCCCGTTTTTATATACCCGTTCCTCGAATATGTCTTTAACTTCAAATGACGAGCATTGAATCAACACATCGCTATCAGATAAATCATCATCTAAATCATACTCATAAATCATACTCAATTTCAAAGCTTCCATTACCAATAAATGATATTATATTAGCCCTTTCTGCATCTTCGTTATCTTCATATACTTGAGAAATTTCATCTTTAATCTCTGTATGATTCGTAAAATCCATAAGATAGCTGACATATTGTTCGGTGGGATGTTGCCCTAACTCAATAGAATTTATTGAGCGTAACTTATTGATGTATTTATCTTTGTCTGAATGGAACAAATGTAATAAAATTTCCCGCTGTGTAAGATGTTCCTTCTCAAAAGTGAATTCTTTCTCAACAAAAATCTTAAACGGTTTAGATTCATATCTAATTTCACCGGTAAATATGCCAAGTTGATATGCTGTATCACAAATCACATTATAAATTGGCGTAACAATATTACTAATAGTTTCACCAATATTCTTTTTTATTGCATCTGTTAGTGGTATAACACTATTCTCCGTGATGAAAGTATCTGATTTTATATTCAAAAACTCGTCAAAAAACTGAAATAGCATATTTTTATTTTTGTTCAAATCTAACTTTTGTATGTTTTCACCATAATCTAAATGTACATATCTGCCTTTTGAATAGAATTCGGAGAGTAAGCGTAATAACGCCAATTCATTAGGACCAAAATTTAGCGAGATATATTGATTAATCAGTTCATAAAGTCGGATATGGTTGTGGTTTTTAAGCTGTTTTATCAGTTTGGCAATTGGCATGGTATTGTCAAGCCTATGAGCTAATAATAAATATACAATTTTTTCTAATCGTTCAATCCCTACTGAAATATCATAAAGCAGCATAAAGCAATCATCTTCATACATTAGCTGATTGTAGCGATCTATTAGATAGATGCCATTATATATGAAGTTCCCAGAAATATGTAATTCTATATTAAGATTGAAATTCTTCCATGCGAATTGGGCGGGATTGGTAATCATGCTATTGTTGTTTAATTAATTTGGGGTCAATGTAAAAATTGTGTTGTTAAATTTTTATGTATAGTGGATTTAATTTGCATAGGTCAATTTTAGTATAACAGACAAGATTCATAAACATTTAGCCATAACCACTTTATCGTAGGTACAGGAGCCGTCACGCAATATTCCACCCCTGTAAAATTTTATACACTTCAATCAGCTTTTGCAGCTGATCCAATATATTGCAGCAAACGGATACCGAGGACAAAGAAAAAGCCTCTGAAAATCAGTAGATTTCATAGGCTTTCGTCGAGTTGACAAACCCTTTAGTGATCCGCGTGGGGTCGGATAATATCGTTGTCAACTAAGCAATTTTCAGAATATTGTAATGCCGTCATTCCCGTTGTTCACGAATTGCACACGGCACAATTTCAATGTTCTTCCCCATCGTTTCCTTTGGGTAATACAAAGATAATGCTTTCTAAACATATTTGCAAGCAAGTATTATCTAAATAATAAACACTCATCACTTATACTACTCTCAACAGGCAAGTGCAAAATTAGCGATTAGTCGGAAGAAAACCTCCTTTGGCGATCGAAAGTTGAGTTTTTTCCGAGGTCTTCGGTTTATTTTATGTTGTATTTTTCGGATGAAAGCATCTGTCAGGGAATAGAAATCGGGACCCTTCGGGATGTACTGCCGGATGAGCTTGTTGGCGTTCTCAATAGCGCCTTTTTGCCATG
>CAZOCO010000064.1:0-11847 GCA_964578325.1 uncultured Muribaculum sp. | reverse complement strand
TTCATATCGGCGTGGGCTTCTGCGTTGCTCCTTTCACGATGATGGGCAATGCGAGAGCCTTGTAAAGCGAAGGGAGCGACAGATACAGACTCTCACGCTTTTTATTTTTACCAATCAATGCCCGAATCCGGTGAGTCTATAGGGTGATGTATTATCGCTAAATTCTCACCGCAATGAGAGACTTACAATTCAAAAAGCTATTTTACTGGTTCGCATTTCTGGTACTTGGATTTTTCAGTTGCTACTGGACATCCGACTCACTCTACATCTGGCAACCCGCATTGGGCTGGGCCGGATCATGGTTGCTGGCCATATTGTTTTATGTCATGGCCTCGTTGAGTTTTTCTCTGGTTCTCAATGCCTTTAACCGCGATATTGACTTCTACGGAAAATTCCTGGGTCGCGGAGCTTCTTTGTTTATCGGTATAATAGGTCTGATTCTGTTCTGGCTTGTATGCTCAATGCCAACCAACACCCATACACTTCTCTACAACGCCGAGGCACGCAACACAGTATCTAAAGACCTGTCGGAAACGCAAAACTATCTCGCGGCCTTTGAAAACAAGAACTCTGCCATAGAAGCTATCAACGCCAAATACGACAACAAAGAACGCGAAATCAACCTTATCTTCGTAAAGATGATGGCCGAGATGGACGACCCCTCCAACACCGGCATCGGCATACGCTTCCGCACGCTTGTGGCAGAACTCAACACTGCGCTGTCGTCAATCAACCCAAATGCCCGTCAGGGCCGCTCAATACAGGAACAGAAAAATCCCGGCAGCAACCGCACCCAGTGGCTCGCGACTTACTACCAATACAAGTCTCAAGCCGACGACATATTGCGCATGTATCGCCGAGCATGCGACAACGAGATTGCGGGCGTGCGCAAACAGATGGATAGCCCGGAACTTAAAAAGCTCATCATCAACTGCGACTCGGCAAAGCGCGACATTGACAACATGACCGGCGTAAGCAACAACATCATCGAACAATCGGTAAAAGATCTTACAGCCGCCTACGCCTACATAGGAGCAAATTCAAGTATGATCGTATTCCAAAGCCGGGAAGACAGCCTGCGATATTGCGACGAAAACGCCCACCCGAAAATCAAAGCGCTACAGGTAGTACCACAGGTATGGAAAGACTTTCTGACTACAGATCGATATAACGGCCACGGATTTGCATGGTGGATACTCATATCGATTCTTGTCGATATAGCCGGTTTCATATTCTTCTTTTTAGCAAACAAATAAACCTTCTACAATGTGGCAACAACAAACGAATTTGACAATCTTATAGATTCACCCTCAAAAGTCACCTCTACCATACCTCAACCCACTTCCCAGCCCTCTCCCGTCTCAAATCCTACAAACCACGACAAAATCGATGCAGAGACATACTCCGATGCCGAGTTGTCTGACGTCAACGCAATAAATATCAATGTCACCGATACTGCAACTCCGGTAGTCGTGTTCTTCGGACCGTCGTCGTCGGGCAAGACAATGGCACTGCTGCGCATGATACGCTATTTCCAGCATCAGATGGGATTTACCGTACAGGCCGAACGCACTTTCCGTCCCAGCCACGACCGCCACTATCAACGCATGTGCGATGGCCTCGGCACAATGGTCAACGATGAATACGCACCCAAAAACACCGACATCATCTCCTTTATGCTCGTAAAGGTGTTTGACCAGGCAGGCCGTGCCATAGTCCAGATCCTTGAGGCTCCCGGCGAACACTATTTCGACGAGAAAGCTCCGACCGCTCAATTTCCCCGCTATATACTCAACATACTCAATCTGCCAAACAAAAAAATCTGGGTATACTTTGCCGAGCAGGACTGGAAAGATCAGACCGACAGAAACAACTATGCTACAAAGATCCGCGAGATGCAAGTCAAAACACCGCGCGACAAGGTGGTATTCCTATTCAACAAATGCGACAAACAACTGCACCAGTACGGGCGCGACGGACATCCTCGTACAGAACTGTATCTGCGAGCAGTTGAGCAACAGTATCCAGGCATATTTACAGCCTACTGTAATTCCGGCATAGCGAAAGTGCTCTTCGGGCCATATAAGTTCCGCCCAATATGCTTCTCATCAGGAGACTTCGCTCCAACACAAAGTGGACGTCAGGCATGGGTGGTAGGCCAAAATTTCTATTGTGACGATCTTTGGAAAGCACTGCGCAACAGCTAATATAAACTAACAATGAGTCAGATACGCACCTATATTTTTGGTAATCCCGCCGGCTGGTCGCTGTATGAAGGCGACCCGGCCGAGCTGGACTATTTCAAAAGCTTTTATCGCAATGACCGCCATGGCATACGCATGATGGTAAACCGCCGGGACGACGGCAGCGTAGTCTACACTTATGTAAACTATGGTCTAAAAGAAGGTTCAGACCGTTGCGGAGACGCTCATTTCGGTATGGCCCTCATTCTGGAAAACGGGCAGTACACACCGGCATTCAATACCATATTCCGGTTTATGCATACCCTGTTTGTCAAGTCGATGGAGCGTCCCGACGCACTGTTTGTCCAGGATCATAACGGTTCAATACGCTACGCAGTAGAAAAATTTGACACCCGACGCAACACAGTAGAGTGGTTTAAAGCTACCCTACCCCGTATTCTTGAACGTACCGGTATCAATTCCATTTATTCCGATCCGAATTTCAAGGAAGCTCCGGCAGGTAGAATTGCAACTTTTCCTGACGAAGAGACTGACAGCACCACCACAGATGCTAACATATTGAACGGATTTTATGCAAGCAACTGGGTATCTGTTTCACCTGAATACAAGCCTAAAGCCAACAGTACGCCGAGTCGTCCGGAAATTTATCTGCAAGACCTTGAAAAGTTGAGAAATTTCCTTACTGCTGAATTTCTCAAGGTCTCTACCGGGCAAATTTCATTATCCCGTCAGCAACTCGATAAAATGTGTGACACCATAAACAATGCCCGCATGGTTCTGTCGGATTATATCGAGTCAAATCCTACCGATATCGAAGCTGCCACAAAGTGCCGCACAGAGTTTTCCGAGCTATTGTCGACCGCATATATCCTGACAGACAAACTCAATTCAGCGCCAACGCAACCTTATCCTCCGACACCGAAACCTAAACCGACACCTACTCCACCTTCTCCCGAACCGAGACCGAAACCAAATCAGGCACCCAATCCCGACCGGATGGCCAAACTCATTGCAGCTGCCGTAGTAGCAATGATAGTAATAGTTGCCGGGGTATGGGGGATATCATCATTAAGAAGCGACAGTACCGGTGGAGAAACAGACCCTATACCCACTCTTCAATTTAACGAACAGCAGTTTAATTTGTATATATCAACAAAACACTTCGCCGAAGCTTACCGTATGATTGCCGGACAACCGGAAGAAGCAGAATACAAATCTAAACTGTATAATGCCGTAATAAGACATCTTAAATCGAACATAGAGTCTGGCAGATTGGCAGACATCGAATTATTTGTCACTGACAACAAAGAGAGCCTTGAATATCTCGGTTTCCCGTCATCATCAAATGAATATGTCGAATTATCAACCATTCTGAAAGAGAAGGAAATTACTCCCGACCAATTCTCCCTTGCTCAAACATTAATACAAAGACTCGGAGACACATTCGACCAATACACAACCGAACTCCAGTCACGAATAAAGCAGCCTCAAGCAATCGTTTATCCCACAATTAAGCTGAATGGGAAAAATCAACAGAATAAACAGTCTGTAAAATACACGGTTACGGTAGGACAAGATTATACCATTAGTTCCACAGAGACTATCAAACTTTCTGCAGGCAATTGGGCTACGCCAAAAGATGGTACAAAAAAAGTCTGGAATATTAAAATATCAGAACCCGGATCTTATAATTTGACTTCAGGAAACACATCCATAACGATAACAGCTACTCAAACAACAACACATACTCAATCAAAAAAACGCGACTCACTAAATTAATATACAAACTATGAGACATCATATATTCCTTATTGCGGTTATTTTGATATGTTCTGTACACAAAACATATGCTTCAGATAGTCTTGAAGATATTGCCTCACTTAAAAATGAACTTTTACGATTAAATGACGCTAAATTAGATCAAAACGGTAAACCCGACAAAGACACAAACGATAATGACGTAATAAATTTCTCTAACGCCCGAAAAAAAACATCCACTGGGTTTAAGGAACTAAACTACTATATCAACATTCTTGAAAAAGTTTATACGAACACAAATGAGCAACTAATAACAGCAAATGAAAATATTTCTAGATTAAACAACCAACTCAACGATACTACAAAATTACTTAACCACATAAAAAGTGAATCATCAAAACTTATCCCTTTGATATCTGATAATAACGAGGTTTTTAATATGTATCTTCCAGAGGAGTCGGAGGTACCTATCTCTCTTAAAGAGCGGTATAAATCAATGATAATTATAAAGGAAGCATTTGCTAAAATGAGTGTCATTGATAAAAAGATTGCCAAGGCGCAAAATTATGCGCGAGACAATAATTTCAATGAGCATGATGAGATTTATAGGGCTATTGATGAGCCGCTTACAGATCTGTATAATATTTTGAGCAAATTATTCAGCAAAGACTCTAACCTATTATCCCCATTTTCTGATCAGCAAATACAATATTTGACAAAAGAACTAAAGGACAAATATAACCAATATAACAACGAATATAACTAATGAACAGGTTTTCAATATTAACACTAATTATGGGTTTCATACTTGCGTTAGCATCATGCGATAATCAGAAACCGCGTCAACGTCATAACACAGATACAATCCAGCGCACCGACAGCATAATATCAATGCGTGTCAGCTTTAAACGTCAATCCACCACATCAACTCCCGAAGTTACGGTAAAACTCAATGGCGTACCGTTCAATATGATGTGGGATACCGGTGCCGAAAGAACCGTAATTTCTGCGTTTGAGCTGGCAAGCCTGATGAAGGCCGGTAAGATTTCAGACTATGACCACAAAGGATATATGACTGCCGTAGTAGCCGACGGATCATCAAGCCAGGTCCCGGTATTCAATATTCGGGAATTTACATTGACAGATACCGACGGCAATGAACATACTATATATAACGTAGATGTAGCCGTAATTGACAACATGGGAGCATCGCTGTTGCTGGGACAGAACGTGATGAAAGAACTTCCGGCATATCGCTTCAACGATGTTGAACAGAACATAGAATTTTACGACGTACGATGAATTTCGGATTTCATATTTTCGGCAATCCCCGCGATATTTTCAGCCAGTATCCATCCGACGAATCAAGAGTCGAGATACAAGCCGATGCACGACGCCAGTTCAACCGCATGCTGTGTATCAGGCGCGAAGGTTCAATAGTGACATACACTTTCTATAACCGCCTGTCACCTACATCTTATATCGGATTTCGCTTGACACTCAACGGCATGGAGTTCAGTCGGCCTAAAGCATTATGCAATCTGCTGGCTCGCGTAGTCGACACCGCCATTGTAGAGGGCCATACGCTGCGTTTCGACCGTAGCGGGACTGTCACATACGCAACTTCCTTCCGGACAATGTCAGATCTTACCCACTTTGCCGATGGAATACATCGCTATCTGGCATATCAATTTGACACCTATCCCGACCGTTATGGATGTTGTCGCTTAAGGGGAATGCCAGACAACGACACTCCATACTTTGCAAAAGACACAGACTCCGAACTTGACATCAACGATAAGACCTACAGCCACAAAGTTGTATATCTGAACGACGACAAAAGCAACAACTGCGGCCACATTGCATCACAAATCAGCAATCTTGCCGAACGAATTGACGAAGCCAACGCCAACATAGACTCTCTCAAAGAGGAAAACGCCAGACTAAACCGTCAGAAAAAACAATTCAAGATAGTGATACTTCTGATGCTACTCCTGTGTGGTACCGGATTCTGGCTGTGGTCAATCAACAGCGACCTGACTGATACACGCCTCTCACTCGACTCCGCTTACGAACAAATCCATGGTGATTCCATACGTATCGACTACCTGATCAATCAGCGCGATTCATTGACATCTGCCAATCATGTTTTAAAACAAAATCTCGATTCAAAATCCCTCCAGTTACAACGTATATCTTCTGCGGTATCCAACCTTCACGAATACAGTTATTTGCCAAACTGGAGTTCCAATAACCATTCCGATAATTCGGTAAGTAGCCACACATATCAATTTTATGGTTACAGTGGCGATGAATTGTCGTTTGACTATTATGTGGATAGCGAAGGGCCAGATTATTTCAAATACTATTTATCGGGTCCGACATCAAGAAATGGATCATACTCCGGTCAGTCACGTAGAGGTACAATTAAGTGTCCGCTTGAAACCGGATATTACACTTTAACTGTAAAATATACCAAAGATGGTTCTATAAGAAAATTTTCAGACAGAGCCAGTGTTTCAGCGATAAATATCCGACGAGGTGATGTAACATCATGTAATTCCGCAAAACCAGAGACTGAATGTGTCGCAAATTAGCCGCTATCTATGAGGTAATTTATATGACGTACATATAAGTAAACACAGAAGGAGCCGCCACGCGATGTTGACGGCTCCTTCAGTATTTTTAGTCTTTTATTCGTCAGGGAATGATGTTGTGCGCGCGGAACACTTTCTGTATCTTTTCGAGCGCTGTGGTCACCTGGTCTTTCGAGTGCGTAGCCATCAGCGAGAAGCGTATCAGTGTGTCTTCCGGAGCCACGGCGGGCGATACGACCGGGTTTACAAACACGCCCTCGTCGAGCAGATCGCGCGTCACAGCAAATGTCTTGAAATTGTCGCGGATAAACAGCGGAATGATCGGTGTGGAAGTGTTACCGATCTCGCAGCCCATATTGCGGAAACCATCGAGAGCATAGTTGGTGATTTCCCACAGATGTTCCTGACGTTCGGGCTCTTTCTCCATGATGTCGATGGCGGCCAGCGCTGCAGCTGTAGAGGCCGGGGTAATCGAGGCGGTGAAGATGTAGCTGCGTGAGTGGTGGCGCAAGTAGTTGGTGATTTCCTTGTCGGTGGCGATAAAACCGCCAAGCGACGCGAATGATTTTGAGAATGTACCCATGATTAGGTCTACATCGTCCTGTACACCGAAGTGGTGGCATGTGCCGCGTCCGCCTTTACCGAATACTCCGATAGAGTGTGCTTCGTCGACCATGACGGTAGCATTATATTTCTTGGCCAGTCGTACGATTTCCGGCAGATTGGCTACGTCGCCTTCCATCGAAAATACGCCATCGGTGACAATGAGTTTTACAACGTCGGGCTCGCAACGCTGCAACTGCTGTTCGAGCGACTCCATATCGTTGTGCTTATACTTCTTGTGCTGGCTGAAGCTGAGTCGGCGGCCTTCGATGATTGATGCGTGATCCTGTTCATCCCACAGTATGTAGTCTTCACGACCGGTAAGTGTAGATACAACGCCAAGATTGACTCCGAAACCGGTGGAATAAATCATTACATCTTCTTTTCCGATATATTCGGCAATACGTGCCTCAAGTTTCTTATGAAGATCAAGGGTACCATTGAGAAACGGTGAACCGGCACATCCTGTACCATACTTACGTATCGCCTCGATAGCGGCTTCTTTGATACGTGGATCGTTGACAAGTCCTGTATAACAGTTTGAACCGAACATCAGCACTTTACGCCCGTCAATAATGACTTCTGGATCCTGCTCCGAAGATATGGCACGGAAATAAGGGTAAACACCGGCAGCCTTTGCCTGCTGCGGAATCTGATATTTTGCCAGCTTGGCCTGAAGTATTTTCATAATCTTTGCATGGTTCGCTACCTGTTGACCGGTAGTTGCGTTTTGATTTTATCTAAATAGGAGTGCAAATTTACAAATTTTTCGCTTTTTTCGTGGCCTAATTAGTCTTTTTTCACATTTGGCGCCACGGTTTTAGCGTCTTTATCTTTAACGGGAGCTGCAGTACGGGTAGAGAGGCCTGACACATTGTTGTCGACAGACTTGATTCTTGTCTTCATCATGTCAAACCCTTCTCCATATACACCGTTGACATTGGCTTGCGTGATAAACGCGTCTTTATCGATCGATTTTACTATACGGAAAATAGTCACTGACTCTATCTTGCGGCACATCACCAGCAACACTTTCACTTCCTGTTTTGAATACCATCCCATACCGTCGATCACCGTACACCCACGGTGAGCAACGTTATTGATGGCGTCGGCGATCTTGACCCACTGCCGTGAGATAATCGTAAACTGCACCGCGCGACGGTTGGCATTTATAACCATGTCGGCCATGAACGATGCAAGAAATGTCACGATAAGACCATATACGATTTTGTCGATCTGATGAAAGACTAAATAGCTCGACGATACGATAAGGAAGTCGCAGTAGATCATCGAACGCCCTACAGTAATATTGCTGTGGCGCGACACCATGGCGGCTACGATATCAGTGCCGCCGGTGCTACCGTTGTGGGTAAATACTATGCCGATACCGACGCCACACATCATTGCGCCGATGATGAGGTTCATGAAAGTCTGATGCTCGATAAGTGGCTCCGGAAACATAGGCTGCATTATACCTATCATGAGGTTGATGACAGTTGCCCCGAAGATAGTGCGGACGACAAATTCCTTGCCGATAAGTTTATAAGCAAACAGCAACAAGACCAGATTAAGGGCATAAGATGTGAACGCCACAGGAATACCGGTAATGAAGAATACCAGCGAACCTATACCTACCAGACCTCCGATCACAATCTTCTCCGGCAATACGAATGCCGAAAATCCGAAAGCATATAGTATTATGCCCAAAACTATAATTACATAGTCCTTCGAGGACATCCATAATCTGTTGCCGTCAATCTGTAACATAGCACGTATATCTATTTATTCTTTACGTATATATCGTTGTTCAAGAGTTTTATATGATTCATCGTCCTTGGCCTTCACGATCCATGAATTAAGACTGTCGACAAGCCATTTATGGCGATGGCCTGCTATCCACGAGCGAAACTGCGACAGCGACAATGAGGTTGAGATATCTATCTGCTTATAATCGTCGGCCATACTGCGGGCCACCTGCTCGCTCACGACCGCTTTGTCGATCTGGCCGGTAGCGGTCATAATAAACAGCAGTTCGGAACTGAAATCCGGTCTAGTGCGCACATATATTGTATCGCCGATTTCACGTGCCAGATTGGCGATACGCGATTCCACCGGCGACCCACCTACTACCCACACCGTGTCGTTGGCCAGATCGAGGGGCGAATGTACCTTCACTTCACCGGTTACGCTGTCGCGACATTGCACAAGCACTTGCCGGTCTATTCTCACAGGCTCAAGAAACGTATACCTTGACTTATATTCACTTGTCACCGGAATATCTGCGACCAACAGATCGGCACGATCTGCATCGATCGTAGCAAGAGCGCGTTTGAACGATACCACCGGATGGAATTTAAGCACCAATCCGTGGTCAGAGGCTATCAGGCGCAACAGATCATAGTCGAATCCGCCAAGCGTATCATCGTACATATAGAATGACAGCGGCGTATATTCTATCAGCACATCTATGGTATCTCCGTGCGACGATGCTATATCATAACCGTTCCATTCTGACGAACGACAATCGCGCAATCCGAACATCAGCCCTACAACTACAATCAATGCCACTACATATAGCGTAAGGCCTGATTTATGCTTAAGTATGCCCGGATTCATCTTCTGTTAGTTCTGGAAATCGATACACAACCCCATCTGGAACCGACGCGGATTGAGCGGATAGTGGGGCATTGAGAAATAGTTGTCGCCAGTGAGTCCCTGATTGACGTGGCTCATCATGACATAGAAGCGCACACGGCTCAACTTCATATTGACGAAAGCGTTGACAAATGGATAGTTGCCACACTTAATGTCTGTCTGATTGTAGAATGTCATTGTCGCGGGCTGATAACTTATCGACTTGTATTCGGTAAAATAGGAACAATCAAGGCCGAGCTGTACGGCAAGTACTTTTGCAATTTTAAACTGAACCGAAAGATTCGTGTACACCGACAATTTTGGCAGCGGTATAACATTCTCATCCGACGATGTCTGCCATGTGACACTGTTGGCCCACGTCACCGGCCCGAAATGAAAATCCTGTCCGAGCGTCGCGCTTACCACCTGAACACTTCCTCCGGCCTGCGACGGCATGCAATCCTGATTGAAGTATACATAGTTCTGAAGGTTCTCGACTCCGGCCTCGACACGGGTACCGGTGCGCTTCAGATTGACGCGTCCACCCAGGCGCAGACGGCGCTCTTTGCCGAAATCGTTGTGCCATATGAAATGATTTGACACATAGTTTTTGAGCAGATACGGAACTTCGGTATTTGAAAACCGGGCATTAGCACCTACTACGAGCGAATCGCCGAATACTTTAAAGCGGGTAGCCACATTGCCGTCGACATCAAGATCTCCTACGACATCACCTACAAGCCCGAATTTCACTGTAGCATCGTAAGTAAGCAGAGAGCTGTTGCGCCGCGTAAGCTGAGCGCCTACGTAGAGTAGATTCTCGCGCTTCGAGATTCCAAGTCCTACTTTGTCGGGCAATGGAGTAAGATCTGGATTATCTATAGGGTCACCGTTATCGTCGAGCGGGAGAGAATAATCTGGCAGTCTGAACGAACGCATCTCATGCGTCATAAAAGCAGACAACCCGAAATGACCGAATTTATTGAATTCTTCCATCAGCTCCACGCCCACAGTATTGTCGAGCGACCAAAATGTAGTGAGATCGTTGCTGCCTCCGGCGTTGAAATAAGTATTTTTCCAAAAAGCGTTGTCTGACGCTTTGTTGTCGAGGAAACGATGTGCGCCGCTTTCGTAGTTAAGTGTCCACACAAGGCGCGTTACGGGTACATAGTACCTGCGGGTAGTAGTGTCATCGATTTCTTCCTCGCGCCAGAAACCGAGTTTGTAAACATTATTGAGATAAAGCTGCGCACCTTTCACACGATTGAACGCTCCGGTCAGATTGGTCGGGATCGCTTTAGGCTGGATTGATGTCTGTCCACCCTGCAACTGTGCCGGATCTTTGATATAGAGATCGTCGGTAATACCGCCGTTTTCTTTTTCAAGCTGATTCCAATGATTAAAAAATCCCTGGAACTCGTAGCGTTCGCCCATATACGACCCCGACACACCCCAATTCAAGTGTTTAAGAGCTTGATAGTCATAACTTCCTTTAGAATACAGATAGTCGAAGTGCGCACCAATCTGTGTACGCGGATTAAAATTTCCGGAGAATGTTCCATTAAATCGTGACTGCTCGTCTTCACGGCCACCGGATGCGCTATAACCGACAATAGTCAGCGGTATACGAGAATTGAAAAAGCGCTGATCGCGCATCTGGGGCAATGAATGCCTTAAAGCGTCATCGAAAAAAAACTTGCTCGCGGGCTGGCGGTCAAAAAAGATCAGAGTCTCTCCTGGGCCACCATAGTTACCTGTAGTGGCAAAAGCATGCGTCGTTTCTGATGGCACAAATCGTAGCGAATAGTTCTGAAACATGGTGTCGAGCGCCACAGGTACATGCAGACCCAACGGAGGCATCACAGTCCATGCGTACGTCGTGTTGTCGGAAGGCCGCTTGGCCGCCGACAGTGACATTACAGAAAGAATTGCAATAGCAAGAAGTATGAGAAAATGCTTTTTCATCAACATACAAAATGTAGGATACAAATATACGTGATTTTTTGCTAACGGTATTCATCGGAGATATAAAAAAAGAGGCCCGGCTGGAC
>CAZOCO010000063.1:0-11971 GCA_964578325.1 uncultured Muribaculum sp. | reverse complement strand
CTGAAAGATCAAGATTACCGGCGAGCTTTTTGTCTTTCCAGTCAATGGCGATTACTCGGCCGTTTTCTACTGTAATACCTTCCCAAGTAGAGGGGGCACTCATATCTACAATTTTCAGTGCTTCACCGTTTGTGCCACCTTTTTCTGAAGTCTGTGCGACAAACGCTTGAAGTTGTTTCACCTCGTTTTTGTTCATTTTCTGTGCGAAAGCAGTCACACTACCCAGCATGAGAGCAATCATTAACAATGACTTTTTCATAAATTTTGTAATAGTTGAGTGAATTAATGTTCTTATTAAGTTTTTATACTATTAAAACAATCCCAATGAAAAAAGGTTTTGATGGAACTAAAAATATTTCGATTTTTTTTTGAATTTTTCTTTTACTATGCGGTATGTTGTTTATTTTCAAGACGTTTGTGAGCCTAAAAAATCCGTCTTATTTTTATTTTTTTGTCAAGTAGAGCTTTTTGATATGTATAGGTCAGTTCTTGGCACTGTGTCAAGTCCGGCTTTCCTGGCTTGGGAGTGCTGCAGCTCACGTGGAATATAGTACTGTCGCCCTCCTTTTATTAAGTATGAACCTGTCTGATGGAAACTGAACGGGACAGACGAAGCCTTGCATTGTGCATGCAGGTCAGTAACCCATTCGTAGTCGAGAGAACGTGCATATTTACCCGATTCACCACCCACCGAGACTTCTTCGATTAAATCCGGGGTTAAATAAGGTGTCAGATCGATCTTTTCGAGCATCGGTGCTACGACAACTAATCTGTGTCTGATTGGTAAGGATAGAAAAATTGGCATTCTGAAATCGGCACGATCTTGATTTTCTACTGTGCATCCTACAGCAACATGATCATATCCATCGCCCCAATCATGTGGCAGACACTGGGCCAGTCGCTCTATGCGTTTTGTAAAGAAAAAGAACCGGCAGTCGCTTCGCTGTCTGATTATATCCCAAATGTCTGTACGCCATGCGTCAGCTTCTTCGATTAAGAAATCTGACGTAAAGCACAGCGCAAATTCTGTTCCCGGTTGAAATTTCAGATTACGGTTTCTGTCTCGTCTTACAGGAAGATTAAATGCTGATGTTTTTCTCACTTCGCTTGTCGGATGTTCGGTTCCGAAAGCGGCATCTTCACGATACACGTAACAATGCTTGCACCCGGCGCTGATTTTGTGGCACCCATGCCACGGATTCCACATCGGCATATATTCTTACTTATTATAATAATGTGTATATATAATATTGTATGACTTTTTCACAAGCGATAGAACTTCATCGTCGTGGATGTCTTTTCCGAGTTCTATCTTTATCCAGTCTTTCAGCGTTGGATTTATCGGACGCTCCACTGCCTGGTACTCTTCCGTAAGACGAGCTATATCCACTGCGACTGATTTTACATTTATCGACGTAAAATTGTCAATATCCACAATGCAAAACATATGACCGCACACATAAAACACCAGGGTAGCCTCATATTGCTTGGAAAACTTGCCAAACGGCATCTTCTCTGTCACCTCACCGAGTGAAAGGCAATATTCTCTGAAGTCTTCGATATTCACGTTGTAATACTATGATTTTGATTTACCTACAGGTGGTTCGCTCAAAGTTATTTTCACTATGGTAGTGCGGTCGAGACTACGCATTATGGCTTCATCAAAGCGATCCATAAATTTTGGGAGAAATCGTTGACAGATAAGTTGCAGGGCGAGGATCTTCTCTTCGCGATTTTCTAAAATTTCACAACGCCCTATGGCTATAGCCGAATTATAATGCATTGTGAAGTTTTTCTTTTCCAATTCAAATACCGGCGTGCATTTGCTTACTGCCGACAGGCTCACGGTCGGATTGTATTTCAAACATTCGAGTTTCTCACCCTCATCTGCACAATGAAAATAGAACGTATTGTCGCCACTTCTTACGAGCGACAGCGGCAGACCATACGGTGTACCATCGGAGCGTGTCATGCTGACGGTGACATAGGGCGCTTTATCAAATACTTCAAGTGCCCAACAAGCATCTTTTTGTCGGTTTGATTTTCGCATTGGAGTCATAGTTGGCGCATATATTGTTTCTGTTACAAATATACTCATTATATCTGTTATTTTGCGAGATATGGTTATTTTTGACTATTGTATCGACCTATATTTAATTTGTACCTTTGTAGCATAACAATTATATATTCATGTATGAAAAATATCACACAAATTTCATTGCGTAATCGTGAGACTATCGGCTGGATAGACGTCTTGAGGGTCGTTGCCGCGCTTCTTGTCGTTTTCTCTCACAATTGCGACTCTTTTATAGCTTCGTTTGACTCTGATTATTCGCAATTTATATGCGGAGTATTGGCCGGTTCGCTAACACGCCCTTGTGTGCCGCTGTTTGTATTGATGACCGGAGTATTATTGTTGCCCGTACATGAAGATGTAGGGCTGGCGCAGTTTTATCGCAAACGTATCGGACGTATAATTGTTCCGCTAATTTTCTGGTCGATTGCTTTGCCTATCGCATTTTGGGCGTATTATTCAACTGTCGGTGTACAATCGGCCAATCCAATGGTGCCGGTTTCCGATTATAATACACAGGGACTGCTGACTAAACTTTACACATGGATATTCAATTTCAATTTTGACACCATTCCATTGTGGTATCTGTATATGCTGATCGGCTTGTATTTTGTGATGCCGATTTTATCGGCTTGGCTTCGCAGTGCTTCAAAAAAAGAGGTTGAATTGCTACTTAAGTTGTGGGGTATATCGTTGTTATTGCCTTATCTGCAGATGCTTGCTCCATGGCTCGGATATAAAGGAAACTTTGGAAACATGGGCATTCTTGGTATGTGTGATTGGAATATTTTCGGCACATTCTACTATGTCAGTGGATTTGTGGGGTATTTGATTGTTGCATATTATCTTACGAAATGGCCGCTGCAATGGTCCTGGAGAAAGACTCTTGCTATTTGTGTCCCTGTATTTACGGTCGGTTATGCTATTACTGCAGGAGGTTATATCTGGTTTCAGGAGTTATTCCCGGGTAATTATGCATACCTTGAGATTATCTGGCTGTTCTGTGGCATTAATGTGGCGATGATGACTCTGCCTGTATTTATAGTAGTCCAGAAGTTGGCTCCACGTGGATCTCGCTTTCTGACAAGGCTTGCCTCATTGAGTTTCGGTGTGTATTTGTGCCATTTTGTGTTTGTGTATATGGCCTATGATTGGTTTAATATTGCGTCGCTATCGGCAGTGGCCCGCATAGTGTCAGGCACTTTTACATCTGCTGTCCTGGCATTTGGAGTATCGTACCTATTCGGAATTAATCGTTGGCTACGTCGGTTTGTGAACTGATTTTTTACATTTTTAAAACAAAACGATATTTCTACTCGTTTTAACTGAAAATTCAAGACACTCTTTAACTCTATATTTATGAACAAGGTATATAAAGTATTACTGGTCAATGGTAGCCCGCATATCAAAGGGTGTGTTGCCAGAGCTTTTGATGAAATTGAAAACATTCTCCATGAGTGTGGCGTGGAAACTGAACGCATAAACGTCGGTAATAAAGACATACGCGGTTGTATCGCTTGTAATTATTGCAGAACCCATGGCAAGTGTGTGTTTAATGATATTGTCAATGATACAGTTCAGAAATTCAACGAAGCCGATGGTCTAATTGTGGGAACTCCGGTTTATTATGCCGGTGCCAACGGTCAGTTGCATGCATTCCTTGACCGACTTTTCTATAGCACGTCGGCTACCGTCGATAAGACAATGAAAGTTGGTGCTACGGTGGTATCTTCCCGTCGTGCCGGAAGTACATCTGCATTTGATGAAATCAATAAATTCTTTACGATATGCTCAATGCCGGTGGTTTCATCTACTTACTGGAATGAAGTGCATGGTTTTTGTGCCGAAGATGTTGAAGCCGATCTGGAGGGATTGCAGACCATGCGTAATCTTGCTCGCAATATGGCCTTTCTTATCAAAGCGATCAACGCACAGAAAGATATAGAGGGTGCCCCTGTCCAGGAACGCGGAGAATTTACAAGTTTCCATACCGAACGCTAAATCGACATCAGCCTGATACAAAAATTATACCGTTTCAGCCACCTGATTTTTGGCAGGAAACGGTATAATTTTTTATATCTCTGCGTCTATGATCTTTTATTTCAATGATTCTGCAATATCTTCTATTATCTGTGATTTAGTGAGTCTGTTTTTCTGAAGTAAATCGCTGTAGTTGTATCGGTCGGCAAATTTTTTCGCAATTCCGTAGCAGCGGACTTTCATTGTAGAATCTCCGTAGAATCTGGCTACTTTTTCTCCGAATCCACCGTCAAGTACTCCATCTTCTATTGTCACGGTTAGGCGATGATTGTGCTTTAACGTTTCAAGCATTTCCGTGTCGAGCCCCGACAGATAGTATGGATTGATAACAGTAGCATTAATACCTTTTTCTTTAAGCTCACTGGCAATTTCTGTGGCAAGATGATAGAATGTTCCGGCACCGATTATTGCTACAGTATCACCGCATGAAGTCATATTAAATTTATTGATCTCGCCCCAGTTGCGGTCAACCGTGGTAGCAGAATGTCTTACCGTACCACCAGGAACTTTTATTGCCACAGGGTATTGTATCTGTTTAATACTCCATCTCAACATCGACAGATATTCTTCTACAGTAGTAGGAGCGAGACATATCCATCCGGGGATATTGGAAACGAGAGCTGTGTCAAACCACCCGAGGTGTGTTATGTCTGTCATACCAAGCACAGATCCATAAAATATATTGACTACCACCGGTGTATTGTTTATTGCTATGTCTTGCGACAATTGGTCGTATGCTCTTTGTAAAAACGAGCTGACAACACCGAAGCATGGCCGTCCTCCGGCTTTTGCAATGCCAGATGCCATAGCTGCAGCTTCCTGTTCAGCAATACCGACATCGATAAATTGTCGTCCGGCATTCTTTCGGCGTTCTGGTGTAAATCCAAGAACTCCCGGTGTCCCCGCTGTCAACACGCATACTTCAGGTTTCTCTTTCATTTGAGCAAGCATTTCTGTGGCAAAAATATCATCGTAGCTCTCTCCTGAATAATCTGACTTGAGTTCTCCTGTCTTTAGATCGAATGGCATTGACCAATGAAAGCGTTCTTTATCTTTTTCGGCCGGAGCATATCCGTGACCTTTGTCCGTGTAGATATGAACTACTACAGGATGATCGGTGTCTTTTACTTTTTTAAATGCTTCGACCAGAGCATTTATGTTGTTTCCTTCGGCAACATATATGTAATCGTATCCCAGCGACTTGAAATAATTGTCGGTACATTTTCCGTTACTTTCACGTAGACGGGCGAGTCCGTCGTATAGTCCTCCGTGATTTTCGGCTATTGACATGTTGTTGTCGTTGACTATAACTATAAAGTTTGAATCAAGGGTCGCCCCTTCATCAAGCCCCTCAAATGCTTCGCCGCCACTCAATGAGCCATCTCCTACAAGTGCTACAACATTATACTTTTCGCCGAGCAGGTCACGTCCTTTTGCAATGCCACCTGCAAGACTTACTGCTGTAGATGTATGACCTATTGTGAATATATCGTATTCAGATTCTTTAGGATTGGTATATCCGGTTACATCGTCATACTTTTCCGGATTCAGAAATGCATCTATGCGTCCGGTCAGCATTTTGTGTATATATGTCTGATGTGATACGTCAAATACAATCTTGTCCTCGGGAGTATTGAATACATAATGTAGAGCGACAGTAGCTTCTACCAGGCCGAGGTTAGGGCCGACATGACCTCCGTGTGCTGATATTTTTTCCAGAAAAGCTTCTCGGAGTTGTGAACAGAGTATGTTAAGTTGCGTATTGTCAAGGTTGCGTATGTCTTTCGGAGATTGTATTTCTGTGAGTTCCATATAGAGTGTGTCTGATTAATTAAATTTATGTTTTCTCGGTAAGTTCATGTAATGTTGTCTGCGGTAATCGGGAAGTCGTTCTATCGCGTATCTCAACATTGTACGTGGCATTTCAGATGCTTTTTCATCTAAAAAATCACATAAAACGTCTGTATCGCGTTTCCCGATTTCACGGAGCATCCAACCTGTAGCTTTATGTATTAAATCATGCTTATGATCTATCAGATCACGGCACATAACGAGGGTGGGGGTAAATATTCCGTCATGTATCATCTGCCAGGTTGATACTACAGCTATACGCTGTTGCCACAGATTGTCGCTTTTAGATAGTCGGAAAAGTATGTCTGTATCTTCCGGATGATTGACTATCCACTTTCCAAGTATTTTTGGCGCAGACAGATCTACAAGATCCCAGTTATTTACCTTTGCGGAATTTGATAGATAGAATTCCACAATTGTGCGTTTTTCTGCATCGTCTTTTTTTGCTCGTCTATAACGCTCAACAAGTGCGAGCAATCCGCTTAATCTACATTCATGTACAGGATGGGCAAGCATCTCGGCGATTACGGGGTAGGGTGCGTTGCTATACGACACGCCGACTTTGCGAACTTCGGGAACACGTATACCGTAAAACAAATCACCTTCGCCATACTCTCCCGGTCCGGTTTTAAAGAATCGGGATAAAATTTGACGCTGGTTTTCATCGCCAAGCGTTTTTAGTGCTTCAATCCAGGAGTGTGCTGTTATCATATGGCAAAGATAGCCATTATTGAGGAAAAATAAATACGAATCGGCGCAATAAAGCTAGTAGCCTCACTGCGCCGTTTTTAATCCAATATTTCTAATTACTCTAATAATTTTAATAGTTGTCAGGTCGAATCTCAAAGAATGCTTGAGGATGTTTGCATACCGGACATACGGTAGGTGCCGATTTGCCTACATGAATATGTCCACATTCACGACACATCCACATTTTATCGCCGTCGCGTGAGAATACAATGCCCTCTTCGATATTTTTCAGTAGTTTGCGATAGCGTTCCATATGAGTACGCTCAATTTCGCCTACCATCTCAAACGCTTTGGCTATATCGTTGAAGCCTTCTTCACGTGCAACCGCTGCGAAGTCTTTATACATATCTTCCCATTCATATTCTTCACCGGCAGCTGCGTCTACGAGGTTTTCGGGAGTTGCTGGTACATCACCACCATGAAGCAATTTGAACCACAGTTTTGCGTGGGTGTGTTCATTGTGTGCTGTTTCATCAAAAATTGCACCAATTTGCTGGTAACCGTCTTTTTGAGCCTTCTTGGCATAAAAAGAGTACTTTACACATGCTTGTGATTCACCTGCAAATGCGAGTTTCAGACATTCCTCAGTCTTGCTTCCTTTAAGTTCTTTCATAATAGTTATGTGTAGTTTGTATTTTAATAATCTTTTCCTTTATAACATCTGTGGTTGTGCCAATGTTCAGTTTTTGTTTAAAAATTTTTAGCCTTTTTTCTATCAGCTATAATCGTTATATTTGTAAACTGGTATATATGGCATTATGAATCTTTGTATGAAACGATTTCCAGAATTATTAAAGGTAATTATGTGTATCATGTCGGTGGGTTTAGCCATCGCCTCGGATGCTTCTTGTCGACACGATATGTGCAATGATATTCAAAAGAATTTATATGATTATGTCCGGGGTAAAGATGCCCGCATTGGTATTGCTGTTATTGTTGATGGCTGTGACACTGTGTTGGTCAATGGTAATCGCGATTTCCCTATGTTGAGCGTCTATAAGTTCCCGCAGGCATTGGCTGTTATTGATTATTGTGATAAAAACAGCATTTCTATATGCGATTCTATTTATATTTCTACTGATGATATCAAGTTGAACACGTGGAGTCCGTTGAGAGAGAAGTACGGAGTAACCGATCTCCGGTTGTCGGTTGCAGAATTGTTGTCATATTCTCTGCAATATTCCGACAATAACGCTTGCGACATATTATTCCGATTTATAGGAGGTACGCCAACCGTAGAAAATATGATGAGAAAGTTGGGGTTGGATAACATCTTCATTTCGGCTACTGAACACGAAATGCATCAAGATATGTATCTCTGCTATCTTAACCGCTCTACACCTCTGGATATGGCGATTCTGTTTGACAGATTTTACACTACATTAAAGCATTCTTCCGCGGGATACGGATTTGTAGCGCAATTGATTGAAAATTGTGCTACCGGTACCGATCGACTGCTTGGTGGTATTTCCGGAAATAATGTGGTGGTTGGACACAAAACTGGTACCGGAGATAAAAATACACAGGGGCGCATTATCGCGGTAAACGATTGCGGATATATTGTTTTCCCGGATGGTTTCAGATATGCTATCGCCGTTTTTATTGCAGATTCGGCCGACGATATGAATAACACATCTCTTATGATTGCTGATATTTCTGCAATAGTATTCAACAGTATTCAAAATTATTATATAACACCTAAAAATTAAGCAGAATGAAGAATTTTAGTCCCAAAGCATGGTTGTTGCCTCAACCGGTTTTAATCATCGGAACATATAACTCCGATGGAACCCCCAATGCAATGAATGCGGCCTGGGCCGGACAGTGGGATATGAAAGAGATTATGATTTCTATGGGTTCGCACGCTACAACAGCTAACCTCAATCGTTGTGGCGAATTTGCAGTAGCCTTTGCTACTGTCGACACTATGGTCGCTTCTGACTATGTCGGAATTGTCAGTGCAAAAAACAATCATGACAAACTGGCTAAAACCGGATGGAATGTCATTAAATCAGCCAATGTCAATGCTCCTGTTTTCGATTGTTTCCCAATGACACTTGAATGCCGTATAAAAGAGAAACTATACGAATCTTCTACCGGATATTATATCATTGCTGAAATTGTGAATATTCTCTGCGATGAAAAGTTCCTTGGTGAAGACGGTAAACCCGATATTGAAAAAATGCAGCTTATTACCTTTGATCCTGTTCATAATGGATATATATCACTGGGACGTAGAGTAGGAGATGCATTTTCTTCAGGTAAAACTTTAAAGTAATTTTTCAATAATATCCAAATCGCGACATATACAATCATTTAAACATTGCAGCGGTATGTTTTTATTAATAAACAGACCGCTGCAGATGTTTTTTAAAGTAAAACTTAATATAAGTGCCAGATAAGATAACGAGAGTTCGGCATAAAAATCTCCTCCACCAAATAAATCTAATTATTTCATCGAATGCTTTCCGATAAAAACACAATCTATGTGGTGTCATGTTGTGCTAACTTTGCGCCATCATGAAAGCACGATTGTACCACATCGCATGACGATACATCCAGCCACCTCACCATACTTTATATCCACATCCTCAATTGATTAACCACGCCACCCGTAGGGATACTACCATGGTGCATACTCCTCTACCACAAACAAAGGATGTTCCATGGAAACATCCCTACTAATCTATCATGCAAATAGTTACCGCTGCCAACACGGTAGGGACCGTATTGAGACAGCATGCATTGCTGTCCACCCCATCAACAATCGATTTCACTCAATTTGCCTTTGGCATGTGTTATGCAACAATGCTTTAGTGTCTCTTTGGCCCCGAGTGACCCTAATGTCCATAAATCCCCCTTTACTGCGAGCAGTCGGTTTTATGTAAAACTTAATATTTGATGCTTTAATTCAAGGCAACTTGTTGCTTTCAATCAACCTTCATTATTTCGGCTACAACATACGGAATTATTCCATGTTTGACTCCTAACCTTAAAGTGCATGAACGTTCCAAGATCTGATGCGCTATCCATATACTATCGGTTATTGGTGCAAAAAACTGAGCTTTAGCCAATATATTTATCAATTCATCAGTCGTCACCGGGACTTTCCCGATATAATGGTATGAGTGACCGCTATTTAGTATATATCCTCCATTCGAGTCAATCAACGAGCATATTTGACACACTATTCGTGTATTTTGTTCCGAATATCTAATATGGAAATCAAGCATTGGTATATGCTTCTCACTTCCGTCGGCACATTGAATCCGGGAGTTAATACCTATATTATCATAAATCTCTAATTCAGAAAACTCTGCTGGAGTTAGCTCTGTCGTGCGATTGGGGTTATGGCGCAGGGTAGCCGTTATACATTCTGTTGACGACATATTACCGGATACCGGTGCGAGCATTATGCCATTCCAGAATGGCAAATTGTACTTTGCTCGCATGTCAAGTGCAAAATCGAAATTTGCTTGTTCTGTCTTATTCCAATGGGTTATTTCTGAATTTATGTTTTTCTGTTTCCCGAATTCAGCTATAGTGATATGCTTTATGTCGCGGTTATCCGCACATATTTCAAGTATACATTCTTTCGTTGTCTTCATCGTTTTAAATCAGATAAGTATCATTCGGTCTTAAGGTTTCTTCAATACGACGGAATTTACTTCTATCGAAATTTTTTCCATATCGTTTCGTGCCACTTATGTCTCCATTTGAAACAAACATGCTGTCAATAGTGTAGGCGACTATATCTCCATTAATTGGTAGTGATTCAGACACATTGCTTATTACTAAAACGGTTAGCTTCCGGATACCGTTACGCCAGGCATACAGGCATCGTGTATTGCCTTTTATTACATACATTTTTCCATCGTGAATCTCAACTATTATCGGACTCATAATAGATTTCATTCCATTTGACAGTACTACAGTTGACGGCAAAAATAGATTGTTTTGTCCGAAAATATCAAAAATGTGTTTACATTGCGTATACTTGAACTCGCGGAGTACAGGATTGAGAAATAACAAGTCGGTCAATTCTACTTCGCGCCATTCAAATATGGCATTTTCGTAGTAACTTATATTTCTTAATCTATCTTCTATCTCGTTTTTGTCTATTGACTCAATTCTAATCTGTGCCGGTGTAGGCATACCGCTGAAATATGAAGCAAGCTTTGTTGCTGACATCTGTTGAGTAATGATTTTTGCATCTATATCATCAGCGTATATCTTTGCTACTAAATTGTTATTCTGTATAATACTTGAGATATGTTTCGTGTAGTCTATTGATATACATCTGAATACCCCTTTTTCATTTTGTTCGTTTTGGGCTTTAAAAAAGAATCCCTTAATTTTATTATCATTGAATTTATGCACTTTACATCCGAGCGACTCCAACAATCTTATTCTGGCATCGCGAATTTGCAGTCGTTCTTTTGCCTTTTCTTTAGCTTTTTCGGTAGAATAAATCTCATTTTTGTTAGCCTTAATATCTTCTTTTATAGCATTGCGGATACCTTGGCTATTTATATTTAACTTATAATCCTCCGAAAATACAATGACTTTCGTCCCATTGTTAATCCACTTCAATAGAGTAGGGAATAGCGACCATACCCAGTCAAGGGTATTTTCATAAACAATGACTTCTTTAAATTTAAAATAAGACCACATGGCTACCGTAGCATACAGCCGGTCTCGCGATATCAGTTTTCCGTATACTTCAGTGCGACGTTTATCCAGTTCTTCTCCGGTTAATACCTCATTGAAGTAATTTATCAGAGCCTTTTTACCGGCATTGATAAGCGTTCTTTTATTCGTTGGATTAAGTTTGTCAAAGTCTGTTGGACCAATTCCACTGTATGGAATTTCTATCGGCTTGACAATATCTGGTAATATATTGTGTTGCAGCGCATCACTACCATCTATTACAGTAGCACACAGCTCTTTGAAGAATTCCATTAAGCTGGTGCACTCTGTTTGTTGTGATGAAAGTATGAATGAAAGTATTTTCGGATACTTATGTGGAGCATTGGCGTATAGATAGTCCGGTCGGTTACTTATTACACCTCCATCGACATATTGCCGGTTTACCGGAGTGAAAAACAGAGGAATACAGCACGACGCAGCTACCGCAGTAGATATTTTTTCATTCGGAGTCTCTGTCGCTGACCAGACTTTTGGCTTGTGTGTCTTGATATCTGTCGATACAATTTTTAGTGAGATATCTATATCAGAAAACGTTATATTGGGATT
>CAZOCO010000062.1:0-12084 GCA_964578325.1 uncultured Muribaculum sp. | reverse complement strand
CCGGCTCGTGTCGCCCGTCATGCGGGTCGGGCGCGAGGAAGCGTAGGTATGAAGGTTGAGTAATGAGGGGTTAAGGCCTGGGTGGTATTAAAGGCTCCAAAGACTTTAGAGACACTAGGGGGATTAGGACAATCGACTGTATATTATGGAATTATTTCGGACAGCATGCATGCTGTCCCTACCGCAGGAGTAGCCGTTTGTACCGCAGGGGTGGTGAGGAGATAGGGGTTGTGGGTGGCGGGGGAGGTGTAGGAGTTCCATTGTGCTTTCATGATGGCGCAAAGGTAGCGCCAAGTGGCGGACGTGAATCGCGGTTTTATCGCGAAGGGTGTTTTTTATTGCTGTCTGATAAAAGAAAAAGAGACTGTCAGTGTACAGCCTCTTTTCGTAATATGTGGATTTTTTTGCTGGTCAAAGGATACCTTGGGCCATCATTGCCCGGGCTACCTTCATGAAGCCGCTTACATTGGCTCCGCGTACATAGTTGATGTAGCCGTCGCTTTCGCGTCCATAGGTCTCACACTGACGGTGGATGTCAGCCATGATTGCTTTGAGCTTATTGTCGACTTCTTCGGCAGTCCAGTTGATTTTTTGTGAGTTCTGTGCCATTTCCAGTCCACTTACGCTGACACCGCCGGCATTGGCGGCTTTGCCGGGAGCATACAGAATGCGTGCGGCAAGAAATTCCTTTATAGCATCGGGGGTGGAGGGCATGTTGGCGCCTTCGCTTACTGCAAATGTTCCGCCGGCGATAAGTGCCTTGGCGTCTTCACCGTTAAGCTCGTTTTGTGTAGCCGAAGGCATGGCGATATCGCATTGTACGAGTTTCCAGGGGCGATAGCCTTCGTGGTATGTGACAGCTCCGGGATACTCTTCGGCAAACTCGCGTATGCGTCCGCGATATTCGATTTTGAGCTTGAAGAGATAGTCGAACTGCTCTTTTGTCATTCCGTCGGGAATGATGACACAGCCGTCGCTGTCGGACATTGATACAACTTTGGCTCCAAGCGATATGAGTTTTTCTGCGGTGTATAGAGCCACGTTGCCTGAACCGGAAATCGCTACACGCTTACCTTTTATATCGATGTCGCGCGTGGCGAGCATGTTGAGCAGAAAATATACGTTGCCGTAGCCGGTGGCCTCGGGGCGCATGAGCGATCCGCCGAATTCCATACCCTTGCCGGTGAATGTGCCGGTGTTTTCGCGGGCCATTTTTTTGTACATGCCATACATATATCCAACTTCGCGGGCACCTACACCTATGTCGCCGGCGGGCACATCGGTGTCAGGCCCGATCTGACGCCACAGCTCGGTGATGAAAGCCTGGCAGAAACGCATTACTTCCATGTTTGACTTGCCACGGGGCGAGAAGTCGGAACCTCCTTTTGCTCCACCCATAGCCAGCGTAGTCAGTGAGTTTTTGAATGTCTGCTCAAAGGCAAGGAATTTTAGAATTGACTGGTTGACCGATGCGTGGAAACGGATACCGCCCTTATAGGGGCCGATGGCATTGTTGTGCTGTATACGGTAGCCCATGTTGTTCTGTACTTTTCCTTTATCGTCGACCCAACTGACGCGGAATGAGTATATGCGGTCGGGAATACAGAGACGTTCGATGAGATTGTAGTGTTCAAACTCCGGATGCTCGTTGTACACATCCTCAATAGTGGTCAACACTTCTTCAACGGCCTGCAGATATTCGGGCTCGTTGGGAAACCGACGGCGCAGATCGTCTAAAACTTCCTGGGCTTTCATTTACTGATGTTTAATTAGTACTTGTTGTAACTTTTTTAAAGACATGTGCTGGAAAAATTAATATTCCAACTCTTTTCGGTTGCAAAGTTACACTTTTTGCCGGAATTAAACAATGTTTTTTTGCGTAGAGCCGCTGTGTGCCGTTATGTTCAGATCGATAAGCCGGATATCTGAAACGCCTTTATCGCCATCGGTAGCAGCTGTAACTGCAGATATGACAGAGCGAAAGTTGTCTTCAAATTCAGGTATGAATCCTGATGCTCCCATGTCTTCTAAACGTTGCATCACGTATCCAATGGTGAGTTTTTGCGGGTCTATCGCCGGTTGATAGGCATGTAGGTCGCTATCGGTGTCGGAAAGTACTATATTTATCAAGTCGGCATTTTTCATTTTTGTGAGAATACCGGTTACAAGCCTTATGGGCAGATGGTACATACCCGAAAAGTCGGAGAGTACAGGGGGGCGCTGTCCCCGCTCAAATCGTTGGGTAATAATGGTGAGTATAGCAATTGCGATTTCTGTATGATAGCGTGCGGATATTCGTTCGGTTTCTTCTGAAAAACTGAATTGGAAAATGTTCTGTGACGAGTAGCAAAGTACGGCTCCCGCCAGTGTTATTGTCCATACAAGCTGCAACCAAATGAGCAGTAGCGGCAGGAATGCGAAACTGCCATATATGGCATTATATTTTGATACATATATCTGTCCGGTCATAAACAGATATTGAAGAATCTGAAAAGCAGTCCCGGCGAGAATACCACTGATCAAGGCGTTTTGCCACCGTACTTTAGTATTTGGAAATAGCATGTACATGCCTGTAAATGCAACCCATGTCAGTATAAACGGAGCAATGTCGAGCATCGCTTTCACGGCTGGAGAGAAAAATTTCAGATGAGGATTGTCGACAAATACGGTAGACGCTACAATTGAGATTCCGCTTGAAAATACGATAAGTATAGGCAGAAGAAACAGTATGGCTGTGTAGTCAATGACTTTTCTGCCCAGTGAGCGGTCGGTAGTCACACCCCAAATGCGGTTCATCGTGTCCTCGATATTGCTCATAAGTGAAATCATAGTCCACAGGAGGAATATAAGGCCTATACCTACGAAAACTTCTTGAGACGCGTGGCTCAAATAGCTGTCGGCAAAACGGAATGCTTCTGACAGAGCCTGCGATTGTGACGGAAGCGCCTGAAACAGTTGTGTCTTCATCAGATTGGAGAATCCGAATCCCCGGGCAATGGCAAACAGCAGTGCCAGTGCGGGCACAATTGCCAGCAGAGTGTTGTATGTAAGTGCCGAAGCACGGTTTTGTAGGTCGGTGTCGAGGAATGATTTTACCGACAGATTCAGGGTTTTTACAATGTTTACACCAGTAGTGTGACGTGTGTCCTGCCACACGCCACCGGCACAATATTTCCAAAGCTGTACCGCTCTTTTGCGCCAATTGGATATAATATAGGTAGATCTATTTATTAAAGTCATATAATATTAACACTTCAGAAGCCAAAATTGCTTAACAGAGGGTGAAATATGATGTCATCGGCACGTAAATTGCTTATTATTTCATGTAATAATTGCTATCTTTGCAGCTATGAAAAGGATAAATTTCAACATTTTGAATATATTGATGCTCGTGTCGGGCATCTGTTTGGGCTTTACGTCTTGTTCGTCTGACGACGAAGTTGAGCCTGTGCATGAACAGCAAGTGTCGCGCACGGTGCTTGCCTATATTGTGGCTACCAATAGTCTCAGCGGTGCTGATGAGCAGGATCTGGGCCAGATGAAACAGGCGGTTGAAGCTGGAGCTCTTGATAATGGCGGATCGCTTTTGGTTTACCGCACGGCCTATGGTGTGACCCCGGAGCTTGTACGTGTCAATTCCGATGGAAGCACAACTGTTTTGCGCCAGTACAACGATGGCGTCAATTCGCTTGATCCCGACTTTATGGCCGGTGTGATTACCGACGCCATGTCTATGGCGCCAGCCGACGAGTTCGGCCTGATATTGTGGAGTCACTCTACAGGTTGGCTTGGGCTGAAACGACAACAGGTGGCAGCTTCGCGAACATTTGGAGACGATCGCGGTAATTTGATGCCTATACCACTTCTCGCCGAGGTGTTTGAACGATTGCCACGGTTGACATTCATATACTTTGATTCATGTTTTATGGGTAATGTCGAGTCTATGTATGAACTGCGAGATGCGGCCGAATGGGTTGTGGCATCGCCCGCTGAGACACCCTATGACGGAGCTCCGTATGACGTGTCGTTGGCATCATTATTTGCACCCGTTCCCGAAGGATTATGCGAATCTGCGCGGCTTGTCTACGATTATTATTTGCAACAGCCGTCATTGACCATGCGCTCGTCGACGGTGAGTGTATACAAGATGTCAGCCCTCGAAGAGCTCGCCGATGCGGTGACCGATGCATATGCGTCGACCGATCAGGTGGAGTCGCTTGGCGGAATCCAGCAGTACGGCTTTCCGAGAAGTATGGCTTATTTTCCTGATTTATTCTTTGATTTTGAGGATTATATGACTGCGAGAGGTGCGATGACACTGCGCGTGGAGTCTGCATTGTCCGATGTGATATATGCTTATTATGCAACACCAACCATGTGGGGGCTTTATCCGATGGATAATGTGTGCGGTATGTCGGTTTTTCCTTATGAAGAACTATCGCTTGCCGGAAATCGTTATTCATATACCGACATGGCGTGGTATCACCGCGTTTACAACATAGAATCTTTATAATATTAACCCTCGTGACATTAAATAGACATGCTGCAGCTTGAAGAACTCATGGCCTCTCCTTCCGTTGCCATTACTCCGGAAGTAACAGACTCTGTATCGACAAATCTTGATACGACGCTTCACAATCTCGGAGAGCTGTCGCTCGACGATTTGTTGTCACGTATGGTGAATGGTATGGTTGAGTTTGCCATTCATCTATGTATCGCTATTCTGGTGTTTTATGCCGGTAGATTTATTATCAGCAAACTATATAAGATAATAGAATCTATATTCATACGCAGGCAGATAGACCACTCGCTGACTACCTTTATCCTGAGTATGGTGCGTATAGTGCTTTACTTTATACTGATAGTGACCGTGATAGGTATACTGGGCATAGAAACATCTTCATTTTTAGCCCTGTTTGCATCTGCCGGTGTGGCTGTCGGTCTGGCCTTGAGCGGAACGTTGCAGAACTTCGCCGGTGGTGTACTGATACTGTTGCTGAAACCATACCGCATAGGCGATTATATCGAAGCTCAAGGTTTTGCCGGAACCGTAAAGGAGATACAAGTATTTTCGACCATACTGACTACTCCTGATAATAAATCGATAATCATACCCAACGGTGGACTGTCTACCGGCTCTATCAATAACTATTCGCGTGAGGACTACCGTCGTGTAGACTGGACTGTGAGCATATCGTATGGCGACTCGGTCGAAAAAGCCCGTCAGGCTATACTTGATATGCTGCATTCTGATCACCGTATTGTGACGCGTTATGTCGAAGATGACCGACGCAAGGATCTGACCGAATCAGAAATTGTTGAAGCGGATCGTGTAGAGGCCGAAGCCAGACAACTCGAGGCAGATCGTACAGCGGCTCAGCAACGTCGTGAAGATCGACGCGCCAATTCGTGGTGGGGACGTATCACCGGTCGGCGTGCCAAGGTAAAGACCCTGGGCGAAGTGGTAGAAGACCGTCATCGCAAGGCATTGGCAATGCTTCCGCGTGCCGATCGCTCGCCGGTGGTCTATGTGAGTGCGCTTGCAGATTCGAGTGTCAATCTCTCGGTCAGAGCATGGACTCGCAGTGAACTATACTGGAGCGTGTTCTTCGATATGAACGAGCGTTTCTATCGCGAACTGCCTGACCACGGTATCAACTTCCCGTTCCCGCAGATGGATGTGCATATTTCACATCCTGAATAATCAGAGGTAGCGCGACAGAAATTCGGCAAGCGATGCCGAGAATGTCTCATTGGTGTCGCGGGGATACCGTATATCGGTAAATACCTGTGCTAAAGTAGACTTATTGTTGATTTTGACGAAATTTACGTTGTCTTCGCGAGCTTCTTTGTCGGCATATAGAGAGCGTATCTCTTTGTCGGAGAAATTCCGGTATTTTTCATCCATCATTATGGCTTCGACCGGAAGACGGTCTTGCTGGATGAGTGATGTCTGATCGGCAGGATATCCGAGAGCCAGAGCGATCAGCGGTATTACTCCGTCAGGACATTCCAACGCCCGGGCTATGGCCTCTGAATTGTAGGCTGTAGTGCCCAGAAAGCATCCTCCGAGACCACGCATTTCAGCTGCGGTGTTGAATTGCTGTGCAAATAGCGAGCAGTCAATGGCGGCGGCCATCAGCATCTGAAGATTGTCGAATCCAGGGGTTGCGTCGTTGATTTCGCACCAGTGTGAGAATCGATGCATGTCAATACAGAATGTCAGCAATGCCTGGCAACCTTCGACACATGGCTGGTTGAAATGCATCGGGGCAAGTTTGCGTTTTCCCTCGGTCGATGTGGTCACGATGACGCTGTAGAGTTGCATGTTGCCGGTGTTAGGGGCGTGAGAAGCTTCTTCTACAAGCTGCCGCATCAGCGCAGGGTCTATACTGCGGTCAGAAAATGTTCTGACCGTATGACGATTGATGAAATATTCTTTGAGATCCATAGGTTAGTTTTTCTTGTTAAGTAGGAAGCGAAGCGGACGCTCTACGCGTGCGGCCCAGTATTTTTCCTCGTGTCCGGCTCCTTCTTCGATGTGTGTCTCGAAGTTTATCTCGGAATCCTGTCGGTCGGAGACATATCCCATGGTTTTTGCTAATGCTACGACGCGGTCGTCATCTGATCGGTATAGGCTATCGATCGATATGGTGCCATGGTCGAGATATAATTTGTGCTTTCCGTCGCGTGGCAGTTTCTCGGAAAGATATTTGTACATGGCGTCGGCAAAAGTCGTATCGCCATCAAGCGTGCCTACCCAGTGGGTTGAAAGGCAACCCGCACCACCGAATATGTCGGGGTATTCTGACATGGCATAAATCGACATGAGACCGCCCATGCTCGATCCCATCACGAATGTCGAGTCGCGATTGGTCGTTACATTGTAGAGTGAGTCGATACACGGTTTCAGTGTATTCACCAGAAATGAGACGTAGGCATTGCCACGTATCGGTGAGTATGACATAAATTCGCGTAAGGCTGAATCTGGCTCTGACGTGATATAGTTTAATGCATTTTCCGGCATAAGGTCACCGATACGGGTAGCATTGACGCTATGGACACCGACAATTACTGCATATGGAATGGCTCCATCAGATGCGAGCGAACTTACTACCGAGTCCATCTCCCACGATTGTCCGTTCCATGTGGTTGTGGCGTCAAACAGGTTCTGTCCGTCGTGCATGTATATTACAGGATAGCGTTGTGCGGGCGATAGCGCGTAGCTTTCCGGAGTCCATACGTCAATGGTAATTGTGTCGCCCATCTGTGGTGAGTAGAGGTAATGACGGTCGATAGAACCGACGGTAGCAGTCTGTACCGGGGGTACAGAAGCCGAGGATTCATGTGCTAATGTATTGCCTGACTGTTTTCCACAGGCTGACATCAATGTCATGGCGGCGATAAGAATATAAAATGTGTGACGGTTCATGGTTGATATTAATTTTTCAGTTGGTCTACAAATATAAGCATTGTAGATAGTATATCAAATATGTCAGGATTTATATTTTGCATTATGGCGCGATAGTGTACGGTACCAGTCTTTTATTGAGGTGGTGTCGTGAAAGGCAGAGATGGGAATTATGATTATGTCGTAGGGATCGTTGCTGATGTTGAGTATCATTTCATCTTCTGTGAGGCGGCAGCGGTTGACGGAGTCGGTCGCTATTGAGAATGTCGGTCGCACGGTGGTTTGCTCGCCGTCTGTGTTATCGCTGTCGGTCTCTGAAATATACTCTGTTACGATTTGTCCATCGACAAGTGTCATGGTATGAGGGAGCAGCCACCGGCAGGTTCGGTCGGATAGCAGATGGTGCCAGTATACATTGATAAATACGTGTGGTAATATCAGACACACCAGTATTACGGCGATATAAATAAATTTAAGGTCGACCAGCATCGCCAATATTAGCGACGCAGTGACCGGGATACCGAACGCCCACCATGCATTGCGGCGTATCCACAGACGAAGAAGGTGCAACGCGTAGCGAGACGGTTGCACCTTGTGTGGCAATGTTGATGTTTTCATCCTCGGCTTGTTGCGGGGAGAATAATTTTACTCTTCGGTGACACCGGCGAGTTCGGGGTCAATCATGATGCGGCCGCAATATTCACATACGATGACTTTTTTGCGCATCTTGATTTCCATCTGTTTCTGCGGTGGGATACGGTTGAAGCATCCACCACATGCATCACGCTGGATGTAGACGATGCCCAGACCATTGCGGGCGTTTTTGCGTATGCGTTTGAAGGCTTCGAGAGTGCGCTTGTCGTCGATGGCGTTTTCGAGTTCTTTTGCTTTTATACGCAGTTGTTCTTCTTCCTGACGGGTTTCCGATACGATTTCTTCGAGTTCGGCTTTCTTGTCGGCAAGGATGTGTTCCTGATCTTTGAGACGTAGTTCGGTAGCAGCGATATCGTTGTTTTTAGCTTCGATGATGCGTGCGTACTCGTTAAGATGCTTATAGCAGATTTCTACTTCGAGAGTCTGGAACTCAACTTCTTTCGATAGCAGATCGAATTCGCGGTTGTTGCGTACGTTGTCAAGCTGCTCCTTGTAACGTGCTATTTTAGCCTGGCAGTCGTTGATTTTTTCTTTTTCGGCTGCAGTGCGGCGGTTGAGGTCGTCGATTTCCTTGCGATAGTTGTCGATACGTGTGTGAAGACCTTCTATCTGGTCTTCGAGGTCAGAAACTTCGATAGGAAGCTCACCGCGGATGGTTTTGATACGGTCGATTTCAGTAAGGATGGTCTGCAGGTCGTAGAGAGCCTTCAGACGTTGCTCTACTGTGAGAGCGTCGTTTTTTGCTTTTTCCGTAGCCATTTATGTCGTGGATTACAAATATTTGATAGGATTGTCCTCTACCGACGAGAGGTAGAGTGCAAAGTTAGGAAATTTTCCGTTAAGAATATGATAAAAAATCTGTTTTGTTACGGCTTCGCTTTCATAATGTCCGATGTCGGCCAGGATAATGCGGTCGCGGTAGTCGAGAAAGTAGTTGAGCTTTGAATCGGAAACGAGGTATAGTTGTGCTCCTGCTTTTATGGCGTCAGGCAGAAATTCTGCGGCCGATCCGCCACATAGAGCTACGCGGCTGATGACAGTAGTCGGAGCTTTTGACGGATCTGAGCAACGCACAACCGGAGATCCGAGACGCTCTTTTACCAGCGATATAAACTGGTCTAATGTCAATGCCTCCGGCAGATTACCCACGACTCCCAGCCCCGGTCCGTCGGGCGACGACCTGTGCTGTGGTACCAGTGTGGCGATGTCGGTCAGCCCGAGTTTTTCGGCTATTGCCCACGACACACCTCCTACAGCGTTGTCGACAGATGTATGTGAGGAATAAACTGTGACTCCGGCACGCAGAGCTTTGGCTATAAGCTGCTCGGTGCGATTATCGCCGACGATATGTTTCACTCCTCTGAATATCAGCGGGTGATGGGTAATAATCATCGAACTGCCGTTGGCAATGGCTTCGTCAATGACGTCGGATGTCAGATCGACACACAGCGTGACGCCGGTAGCTATACCGTCGGGGTCGCCGAGCTGAAAGCCACTATTGTCCCATTCCTCCTGCAGGTGGAGCGGGGCAATAGTTTCAATAGCTGCGGCTATGTCGCGGTGGGTCAGGGTCATTTCTTTTCGGGAAGTTCAACTGCAAGTGCAAGCTCGTCGAGCTGTTTCTGGTCGAGAGCGGCGGGAGCGTCGAGCATCACATCGCGACCGGAGTTGTTCTTCGGGAAAGCGATACAGTCGCGTATGGAATCAAGTCCGGCAAATAGCGATACCCAGCGGTCGAGACCGTAGGCAAGACCTCCATGAGGTGGTGCGCCATATTTGAATGCATTCATGAGGAATCCGAACTGCTCCTGTGCTTTTTCGGGAGTGAATCCGAGAATCTCAAACATCTTTTCCTGAAGCTCGCTGTCGTGTATACGAATAGAGCCTCCTCCGACTTCTACTCCGTTGATCACCATGTCGTATGCGTCGGCGCGTACAGCTGCAGGATCGGTGTCGAGCAGGGGAATGTCTTCGTCTTTTGGATGGGTGAACGGGTGATGCATGGCCATGAGTCGTTGCTCTTCGTCGCTCCACTCAAACATCGGGAAGTCGACAACCCACAGACAGGCGAATTTATTCTTGTCGCGTAGACCGAGCTGACGGCCCATTTCAAGACGCAGTTCGCAAAGCTGCTTGCGAGTCTTCATGGCATCATCGCCGCTCAAGATCAGTATCAGGTCGCCCGGTTCGGCATTGAAGGCTGCTTTCATTTGTTGCAGCACTTCCTGCGAATAGAATTTATCGACCGACGACTTGACATTGCCGTCAGGCTCTACACGCGCATAGACCATTCCCTTGGCTCCGATCTGCGGACGTTTTACAAATTCGGTCAATTGGTCAAGCTGTTTGCGGGTATATCCGGCTGCGCCTTTCGCGCAGATACCGCCAATATACGCTGCGTTGTCAAATACGCTGAAGCCATGACCTTTCAGTATGTCCATCAGTTCGACAAATGTCATGCCGAAACGCAGGTCTGGCTTGTCTGATCCATACAGGCGCATGGCGTCGTCCCAACTCATACGGATAAAAGGCTCGTTAAGTTCTACTCCGCGCAGTTCCTTAAACAGATGTTTGGCCATGCCTTCAAACAGACTTATTACATCTTCCTGTTCTACAAAGCTCATTTCACAGTCGATTTGAGTGAATTCGGGCTGACGGTCGGCGCGCAGATCTTCGTCGCGGAAGCATTTTACAATCTGGAAATAACGATCCATGCCCGACACCATCAGTAGCTGTTTCAGAGTCTGGGGTGATTGGGGCAAGGCGTAGAACTGGCCGGGATTCATGCGCGACGGTACCACGAAGTCGCGGGCACCTTCGGGAGTCGAGCCTACAAGCATCGGGGTTTCAATTTCAAGAAAACCCTTTGAATCAAGATATCGACGTACTTCCATTGTCATCCGGTGGCGCAGTTCGAGATTTCGGCGTACTGCACTACGACGCAGGTCGATGTAGCGGAAACGCATACGCAGATCATCACCGCCGTCGGTGTCGTCTTCGATAGTGAAAGGCGGTACTTTCGATGAGTTGAGAACCTTAAGCTCTGTTGCTTCGATCTCGATGTCGCCGGTGGGTAGTTCGGGATTCTTGCTTGAGCGTTCGGCTACGCGGCCTGTGATCTGTACTACATATTCGCGTCCCAGATGGTTGGCTTGCTCGTTCAGGTCGGCATTGACGCTGTTGTTAAATACGGCCTGGGTAATTCCATAGCGATCGCGCAGATCGACGAATGTCATACCACCCATTTTTCTGACACGTTGTACCCAGCCGGCAAGTGTTACCTCTTGCCCGGCATCCTTGAGGCGGAGTTCTCCGCATGTTCTGTTACGATACATTTATTTATGTCGTTGTTTTGTTGTTGTTTCAGTTGGCAGGGGTCTGATACCCCAAAAATCGCGTAAAGATAGTGAAAAGACGCGGATTTTCCAATTCCTTGAGGCTGCAGTAAGGTTTTTTGCTCGATTAGGCTAAATTTTTTTGCCGAAAATGAGATTAAGTTCGGGAAATTGCTAAATTTGCAGAAAACAAATCCAATAAATGTTTTTGAGCATGAAGAAACATAATTTCTACGCCGGACCATCTATCCTGAGCGAATACACTATTGCCAATACGGCCGCTGCCGTGAAAGATTTTGCAGGTACAGGTCTCTCTATTCTTGAAGTTTCTCACCGTAGCAAGGAGTTTGTGGCTGTGATTGAAGAAGCTCAACAGCTTGTGAAAGAACTTCTCGAAGTCCCCGAGGGTTATAGTGTGCTGTTTCTTGGCGGAGGAGCGTCGCTGCAGTTCTGTATGGTGCCGTTCAATCTGCTGCGTAATAAAGCTGCCTACATTGATACCGGTACATGGGCCTCAAATGCCATTAAGGAAGCCAAACTGTTTGGTCAGGTTGACGTTGTAGCGTCGAGTGCAGATAAGAACTATACATATATTCCCAAAGGTTATGTCGTTCCAGAAGATGCCGACTATTTCCACTATACCACCAACAATACTATTTACGGTACGGAAATCCGCAAAGATCC
>CAZOCO010000061.1:0-12691 GCA_964578325.1 uncultured Muribaculum sp. | reverse complement strand
AAGAAGACAAGTCTCAGCCTTGGGGTGCCGTATATGACATGATATGCTAGAAGAACAATGTTCCTGTAGGCGAAACCTACATCAACGAAGTTCAGCAGTATGAGAAAGACGTTACCTCAAAACGTAACTAATCTCATTTTTCCCTGTACGATTATCTATATATTATAATGAGTATCATTATAGGATTATTGATTATAGCTATCGGTGCTTTCTGTCAGTCGAGCTGCTATGTTCCCATCAACAAGATCAAGCAGTGGAGCTGGGAAAGCTACTGGATAGTGCAGGGCGTATTTGCCTGGCTTGTGCTCCCGTTCTTGGGAGCACTGCTGGCAGTGCCTGCGGGTCATTGTCTGTGCGAACTCTTTACACCCGAACAGTCGTTCAACATCTGGATGACTATACTTTTCGGTGTATTGTGGGGTGTCGGCGGTCTTACTTTCGGATTGTCGATGCGCTATCTTGGAGTCGCTCTCGGCCAGTCGATTGCACTGGGTACATGTGCCGGTCTCGGTACTATCATGGGCCCTGTGCTGCTTAATATCTTCTTCCCTGAAAACGATCCGTTATCGCAGCTTACATTCGCCGTTATAATCGGTGTGGTAGTCACACTGATCGGTATCGCCATTATCGGTATCGCCGGTTCAATGAAGGCAGCATCGCTCAGCGAGGAAGAAAAGAAAGCTGCCGTAAAGGATTTCAATTTCCCCAAAGGTATTACAATCGCACTGCTTGCCGGCTTTATGAGCGGCTGTTTCAACGTAGGTCTTGAGTTTGGTAAAGGCATCAACTTTGCCGAGACTGAACCTATGTTTGCCACACTCCCCGCTACATTCCTTGTAACTCTCGGCGGTTTTGTCACCAATGCCATTTACTGCTTCTATCAGAACCAGAAGAACGGCACCTGGAGCGACTATAAGAATGGTGCAGTATGGGGTAATAACCTCATTTTCTGTATTCTTGCCGGTGCACTGTGGTATAGCCAGTTCTTCGGACTCGCTCTTGCCAAAGGTTTCTTGACCGAGTCGCCGACTCTGATGACACTGTCATTCTGTATCCTCATGGCGCTCAACGTCGTGTTCTCCAATGTATGGGGTATTATCCTTAAGGAGTGGAAGGGTTGCTCTTCCAAGACTATCACTGTACTCGTTGTAGGTATTGTGGTACTTGTAATCTCCTGTTTCCTCCCGCAGTTAATCTAACACATCAGGTTGCTCCAGCCTCGAAGCTGGGGCAACCGACTTTTATTAAAAGATTTCAATCTAAATATGTCAGAATCAATTTTAACTAACCGTCCCGCACTGGCCAAGGTTGTCAATGACGTGGCAGAAGTTGCCGGCTATCTTTGGCAAAAAGGCTGGGCCGAGCGTAATGGTGGAAACATCACAGTAAATGTGACCGATCTTGTTGATGATGAAATTAAGGCTATGCCTGCTATCGCCGAACCCAAAGCTATCGGTATGGTACTTCCCAACCTCAAAGGCAAATACTTCTTTGCAAAGGGTACTAACCGCCGTATGCGCGACCTCGCTCGCAATCCGCTCGACAACGGTTCGTTTATCCGTATCACCGACGACTGCGCACACTACGAAATCATCGCTGATAAAGCCGTAGCTCCCACTTCAGAGATCGTAAGCCACCTCGCTGTCCATAACTATCTCATCGGCAAGGGTTCTACTTATAAGGCTTGCGTACACACCCATCCTATTTCGCTTGTAGCTATGAGCCACAATCCCAAATTCCTCGAAAAGGATGTACTTACCAACCTTCTTTGGTCTATGATTCCAGAAACCAAGGCATTCTGTCCTCGCGGTCTCGGTATCGTGCCCTATATGATGCCTTCTACCAATGAACTCGCCGAAGCTTCAATCAAGACTATTGATGACAACTACGACGTAGTTATGTGGGAAAAACATGGTGTCCTCGCTGTCGGCGAAGATGTCATGGAAGCATTTGACATGATTGACGTTCTTGACAAGAGCGCGCATATCTACATCGATGCAAAGTCTATGGGCTTTGAACCTGCAGGTATGTCGGAAGAGCAGATGACAGCCATTTCAAAGGCTTTCAATCTGCCCAAATAATCTGAAACATTTATTATCTCATTATTCCCTTTACGGTGACGGTCCTCGTAAATTGGACCGCCACCGATTAGGGATATTTTAACCGGTAATACTCATGAATATTCGCCTGTCAAACCTGATTCTGATACTACTGATTACATTTACTCCCCTTTGTGCCCGTGCCAACGATATATTTTCTGACACATGGGTAGCTACTGATGCCCTCGGACGTCAAATGCCGACATCCGATACTAATCCTCTGAAAACAGACAAGAACCGCACCGTCGGTATCTTCTACATAACGTGGCACGACGACCCTCTTCATGTCGATCGCAAAAGTCCATACAAGGGCGATGTCACAAAAACACTTACCGAAAGCCCTGATGCACGCCTGAATGCCTATGATCCGGCGTGGCATGAATGGTCGCTCCATTGGGGTGAGCCGGAAGACGGGTACTTCCTTTCGCGCGACACCTACATTATCCGTAAGGACATAGCTGCACTGACCGATGCCGGTGTCGATGTGCTTATCCTCGACTGTACCAACGGTTATCCATACTGGAACGAGTGGCAGACTTTATTCGACACTATGATGCAGATTAAGAATGAGGGAAATCCTGTGCCAAAAATCTGCTTCTGGTGCTACAACGGAGATCCAATACAGAATGTTACCGATATCTATGAGCGCTACTATAAGCCAGGTCTCTACAAAGACTTATGGTTTTACTGGAACGGAAAACCTTTGATGTGTTACAACGACAATCCATCTGTCGATGCTACGGGAAGCGGATTTGAACGTGGCGCATACCCCGACGAAATATACGACTTCTTCACATTACGCAATCTGTGGTGGGGTTTCTATGAATGGGGCGGGAAATCAAATTATGGTAGAAATGATGCGTGGCAGTTCGGTTATGAACTCAACGATCCCCGTGTAGCTGCAATGTCGCCAGCTGAAAGAGCTTCAACTCACAATGGCGAGGTGGAGGAATACGCAGTGACAGCCGGACAGCACTCGAGTACTATGACCGGTAAGTCGTGGCGCACAGGCACAGGCGAGCCGTCGCTCAATATCTACGACCTCCCTGATTCGGCGTATGTACCCTGGCTTGGCAAGACTGTCGCAGATCCTCAAGGCTACGGTATATATTTCCAAGATCGGTGGGACGAGGCTCTCGAGGTGGATCCTCCGTTTATCTATGTCAACGACTGGAACGAATGGACTGCCGGACGTTTTTTAAATCCTGAAATAAAAATCAATGGTGACACTATCTACCGTTCGTTCATGGGCCGTGAGAATCCGTTTTTCTTTGTAGATCAGTACAACGCCGAGTTCAACCGTACGATTCAACCCATGAAGGGCGATTATACCGACAATTATTATTACCAGATGGTACAGAATATACGTCGCTACAAAGGTGTGCGTCCTATTCCCGAGGCTGCTTGCCGTGTTAATCTGGCCGACGGTGATGTATGGACACACCCCGGAGTGGTCGAATTTTATGATACACGAGGCGACGTAGCTCATCGCGATTATAATGGTTACGGTGGATTGCATTATACCAATACTTCCGGTCGAAACGATATTGTTCTTACAAAAGTCGCTATGGATGACGCTTCCATATGTTTCAGAGTAGAATGTGACAGTGTGCTCACATCGTATTCCGACCCCAACTGGATGTTGTTGCTGTTGAACTCCGACTGCGATGCCTCGACTGGCTGGGGTGGATATGATTATATCATCAACCACAGTGTCAAATCGTCAGGCCTTACCACTCTTAAACGTTATGATTCCCGGTCTGGAGCATGGGTTGAAGTGGCCGATATTCCATTGAATGTAGAGGCGAATGTGATGACCGTAAATATACCGTTGACGGCTTTACATATCGAGCCTGCGGATGCCGGAATGATTGATTTCAAACTTACCGACAACGCCCAATCGCTAAACGATCCTATCGATCTGTGTGTGAACGGCGATACAGCACCCAACCGACGGTTTAACTATCGCTTCAAGTGGAATTTTAGCAATAGAGATGTCGCCATGAAACAATAATAGGTATATACATCTCGTTTATATTCTTAATAGCCAATAAATAAAAACCAATCTATATATGAAGTTCTACCTAAAATCTTTGATTGCGGCTGTATCACTCATTGCAGCTGCCGGTGGTCAGGCACAAGATGTGCGTGATTTGCAGTCTGACACATGGGTCGGCATTGATGCTCTAAATCGCGTTACTCCCACTGCCGCCGATGCACCATTGAAAACCGACAAAGATCGTATCGTCTCGATATTCTATGTGTCGTGGCATACCGACAATTATCATACCTCTAACAACGGTCACTATGGTGGCGACGTTACAAAAGTCCTTCAAAAAGATCCTAATGCACGTACCAACATGTACAATTCGGCATGGGAAGAATATACATGCCATTGGGGTGAGCCTGAAGATGGGTATTTCCTGTCTGCCGATCCGTATATCATCCGCAAGGATATATCGATGCTTAACGATGCCGGTGTAGATCTGCTTGTACTCGACTGTACAAACGGTGTGGTATACCGCAAAGAGTGGGATGCTCTTCTCAATATCCTTTTGGAAATGAAGGCTGAAGGCTCAAAGACTCCGAAGGTCTGCTTCTGGGTTTACAATAACCATCCCACCAGCCGTGCCCGTAATATCTATGATTACTACTATCAGGATCATTTCGAAGAGTATAAGGATTGTTTCTTCTATCTTGATGGTAAGCCGTTGTTGCTGTGTAATATGAATCCACGCTATGATGCAAGTAATTCTATGCTTGATTCTGATTCTGGCTACCGATTTGAAAATTATGGTGAAGACGTGATCAACTTTTTTACCATGCGTCACATGTGGTGGGGATATTACTACTGGCCTCTCGACAGTGTTGACAAAAATGATGTTTACGTCGGTGGTGAAGACAAATGGACATTCGGCTATGATATGCACGACCTCCGTATCAACACCTGGGATGGTGCTTTCCGTGCCTCATATCACAACGGTGAGATTGAGCAAATGTCGGTTACTCCCGCCCAGCATGCTGTAAACATGATCGGTAAGTCGTGGAAGGTAAGAAAAGGACAGACTTCCAGTAAAACAGATTATAGTCTCAACGAATATGATCTTCCCAAGCGTAAATACGATGCATCTACAAAGACGTGGATGGTTCATCCCGAAGACTACGGTCTCTATTTTGGCGAGCGTTGGAACGAGACTTTGGCTGCTGATCCTAAAATCATATTTATCAACGACTGGAACGAGTGGATCGCAGGTATTTTCGGTGGAGACTGGTCGTTTATGGGCCGAGATCACAACAATTTTGCTTTCGTAGATCAATACAATGCCGAATTCAACCGTACGGTCATGCCAATGAAGGGCGGCTATACCGACAACTACTATATGCAGATGGTCCAGAACATCCGTAAATACAAAGGTGTACGTCAGGCTCCTGTAGCAGAGACAAAAGTGTCGCTTCGTGCTACCGATGACTTTGCGAAGTGGGCCGACGTAAGCGAAGAGTATTTTGATACCTATGGTGATGTCCAGCATCGCGATTACAATGGATATGGCGGTATGCACTATGTCAATACATCCGGTCGAAATGACTTTGTTTCGGCTAAAGTGGCTGTGGATAATGCTGTCATGTCGTTCTATGTTGAGACGGCTTCTGCAATCACTCCGTATTCCGATCCCAACTGGATGATGCTGTTTATTAATGCCGATCGCGATTTCTCTACCGGTTGGGCAGGATTTGATTTCATGATTGACAATACTGCCGCTACATCATCGGTTACTACTCTTAAACAGTGGGATAAAGCTACATCATCTTGGACTGATTGCGCACAGGTTGCCTACCGCGTTGACGGAAACCGCATGGTGGTTGAAATACCGTTGTCGTCGCTGGGTATCTCTGTAGCTGCGCCGGGTGGTATTTACTTCAAGTGGGCCGATAATCCCGCTGATATCAATGACCCGATTTCACTCTGTGTCAACGGTGATACAGCTCCCAACCGTCGTTTCTGCTACGACTACTCATGGAGCTTCGATGCTTCCGGTATCGACGATGTCGTATCCGATGGCACCGAGGGTGGACTTTCTGTTCAGCCGCAGGGCAACGGATTGTATATTGAGACTGCCGATGACTTCGTTGTGTCGAGTGTTACCGGTGTAATTGTAGCAAAAGGCCACGGTACTACCTATCTTCCTGTACTGTCCGAAGGAATGTATGTTGTATCGACTGGACGTGCAGTAGTTAAGATCGTACTCTGACTACGGTAGTCGTTCTCCTCTCTCTCTTGATTGACAGTCAGATTGTTCTGGCTGATTTATTCTGAATTTTTGATACCTGTTTTTATACTTACTAATGCATTTGATGACCCTGGGAAAATTTTACGGTATTATGCTGGCTGCATTTATTGTGGCCGGCATTAATGCCGTTGCTATAGCACAGAGCGTTACCGCAGAATCCGATCAATGGGCCTTTACCGATGGAGTAGGGCGTGCCGCACGTGGATATGATGAAGCCGGTCAGCGTCGCGAAGAAAAATTTGTTGGGGTATTTTACTGGACATGGCATGAAAACCGTCATGACGAGTCGCGCCGTGTAATCAATGTGTCGAAAGTTGTTGCTGAACACCCGGAAGCGCTTAACGATTACAACTCGCCTTATTGGGGCGGTAGCCAGAAACCCGATGTTTTCTTCTGGAGCGAACCGTTGTTTGGATATTACCAGACTACCGACAAGTGGGTACTCCGAAAGCATGCCGAAATGCTTGCCGATGCCGGAGTAGATGTAGTATTCTTTGATTGCTCCAATGGATCGTTTCTCTGGCTGTCGTCGGTCGATGCGTTGTGCGAGACATGGATTCAGGCTATGCACGATGGTGTCAATGTGCCTAAAATTGCGTTTCTGTTGCCGTTTACCTATACGGCCGATTCGTTGGCAAGCCTCCGTAATCTATATTCAAAATATTACAGCAAAGGCCTTTATGACGATTTGTGGTTCTGGTGGGAGGGTAAACCGCTTATTCTTGCATATCCCGATAATCTTACATCCGATAAGACTGACCAGATTATTAAAAACTATTTTTCATTCCGTCCCTGCGAACCGGGATACAATGTAAGTACTAAAAATTTCCCTAACCGATGGTCGTGGTTGCAGGTATATCCGCAGAAACTCGGTTATATGAACTACACTCCGTCGTCACCATGCTATATGCAGTATGAGCAGATCTCTGTAGGTGTCGCACAGAATGCCCGCGACGCCAGCCGCGGACTTTGTTGTGCGTTCAATCTTCCCGACACCTATGGCCGCTCGTATTCAAAAAACAAAGGTTGGGATCCTCGGCCCGATGCATATCTCTACGGTTGGAACTTTCAGGAGCAGTGGAACTATGCCATGACTCTTGACCCCAATTTCATTTTTGTCACCGGATGGAACGAATTTCATTCCGGTATGTGGACTTCATTGCAGGGATGGAGCGATCCGCTCTCTTTTGTCGATCAGTTTGACTGGGAACATTCGCGCGATTGCGAACCTACAGCCGACTGGGGGGATAAGGGTGATGCATATTATTGGCAGCTTGTAGATCAGATCCGTCGATACAAGGGTATGGCAGAACCTGTCGAGGTTTCAGATCCAGTAACAATCACTCTCGGAAATTCTGCCGACTGGGATGACGTATTGCCGCGCTACGTAGCATATAAAGGAAATACATTGCATCGTGATCACGATGGATACTATGAGACTCACTATACCAATACATCCGGTCGAAATGATATAGTTGGGGCACAGGTTGCTCGTGATAACCGGCATATTTACTTCCGTGTCGAGACTGCTGATCCGCTTACTCCGTCTACCGACAACAACTGGATGCAACTCTTTATAGATGTCGACCGCGACAAATCTACCGGCTGGTATGGTTACGATTTTGTTATAAACCATGTATCGCCGACTGCCGAAGGTGCTGTATTGCAGAGCTGTGTCGACAATCAATGGTCGTGGCAGCAGACTGCTTTAGTGGACTATGCGGTTTCTAGCAATGTGTTGGAAATTGTTGTACCGAAGGCTGCGCTTAATATTACTTCTGATATTGATATTGAGTTCAAGTGGAACGACAATATGCAGGACGAAGGCAACATCATGGACTTTTATGTCAACGGTGATACTGCTCCCGGTGGACGTTTTAATTATGTATATACTGCCTCTGCGGCTACTTCCGGTATTGATGCACTGTCCGAAACATCATCTGCTTTCACTGCTACTCCAGTTTATGGAGGCATATACATTGAGTCAGACCGTGAGATTACCGTATACAATCTTACCGGTGCTGTCGTGGCACGCGGTTCCGGATGTCAGACTCTCGCTGTATCAGCACCTGGCTTATATATTGTATCCGACGGTGTTGACAAAGTAAAACTTTCGGTTACCAGATAATTATTGATAATAATAAACCAATCATACATTACTATTGATGAATCATAAGATTAATTTAGCTCTGGGAGCTCTCATCGCATCATGTGCTGCCAACTTCATGTCGGCACAGAGTGTTACGGCTGAATCCGATCAGTGGTCTTTTACCGATGGCAACGGTCGTATCGCACGCGATTATGAAGAGGCGGGCGAACGTCGTGAAGACAAGTTTATTGGTCTGTTCTACTGGACATGGCATGAAAACCGCCACAACGAGGCGAAGCGTGTCGTAAACGTCACAAAGACAGTTGCGGCTCATCCTGAAGCTATGAACGATTACAATTCTCCATATTGGGGTGGCGCACAGAAACCCGATGTGTTTTTCTGGGGTGAACCGCTGTTTGGATACTATCAGACCACCGACAGGTGGGTGCTTCGTAAGCATGCTGAAATGCTGGCCGATGCCGGCATTGATGTCGTGTTCTTCGACTGTACCAACGGATCGTTTCTGTGGCTTGATTCGTTCAATGCTCTTTGCGAGACATGGCTTGAGGCAATGAAAGATGGCGTGAAAGTTCCTAAAGTAGCTTTCCTTCTCCCATTCTCTGCTTCCGATGCGTCGCTGACGAGCCTCCGTAATCTTTACATCTACTACTATCGTCCTCAAGTCAACAAGTTTAGCGATCTCTGGTTTTATTGGAAAGGAAAGCCGCTTATCATGGCTCACCCCGGCAACCTGACAAAGAATTACCCCGACGACGAGATACGTACATTCTTTTCATTCCGCCCCGGACAACCCGGATATACTGCAGGCGACAATCCCAGTCAGTGGCATTGGCTGCAGGTATACCCGCAGCGTAAGGGTTATTTGGATTTTAATACAATGAAATATGAGGAAATCGCAGTCGGTGTCGCACAAAATGCAGCGGTAAGTAGCGGTGGCAATTGTTGTGCATTCAACCGTGCCGGCACATATGGCCGTTCGTATACCAAGCAAAAAGGCTGGGATCAGCGTGAAAATGCATATCTCTATGGCTGGAATTTCCAGGAGCAGTGGGATAGGGCTATCGATGAGGTTGATCCGGAGATTGTTTTCGTCACCGGTTGGAACGAATTCCATTCAGGCATGTGGACTAAAGCTCATGGTTGGGACGATCCTCTGTCGTTTGTCGATCAGTATGACTGGGAACACTCACGCGATTGCGAACCTACAGCCGACTGGGGTGACAAAGGCGACTCATACTATTGGCAGCTGATCGATCAGGTGCGTCGTTTCAAAGGTATGGCTCCCCCCGCAGAGGTTTCCGAACCAAAGACGATTCGTTTCAACGTTCCATCAGACTGGAACGATGTGCTTCCTCGGTATAAAGCCTATAAGGGCAACACCATGCATCGCAACCATCCCGGATATTGTGAGAAACATTATACCAACGCTACAGGTCGTAACGACATTGTCGGTGCTCAGGTTACATATGATGCCGATAATATCTACTTCCGCGTGGAAACAGCCCAGGCTCTCACTCCGTCGACCGACAACAACTGGATGCAGCTCTTTATCGATGTCGACCGCGACAAGTCGACAGGCTGGTATGGTTACGATTATATCATCAACCATCAGGCTCCTTCGGCTACCGGTCTGTCGTTGCACAGAAGCTTAAGCAACAACAAGTGGCTTTGGGCGCGTATGAACAACAGCATCTCATATTCTGCATCAGGCAATGTGTTGCAGATTGCTATACCTCGGTCGCTCATCAAAGTGACAGATACCCCTAATTTTGAATTCAAATGGGTCGACAACATGCAGGAAGAAGGCAATATCATGGACTTCTACGTCAATGGTGATGCTGCTCCCGGCGGACGCTTCAACTATGTATATGCTCCACGCGATTTCTCCGGTATCGACGAAGTCTTGGCCGACACATCGTCACAACTCAATGCATGGAGTGTGGGCGACGGTATATATGTTGAAACCGAAGGCGATTACAGCGTCTACAATATTTCCGGTCTCAAAGTTGCCCAGGCTTCCGGTTCCGGCAAAGTAAATGTTTCGGCTCCCGGTCTATATGTCGTCACCGATGGAGTACATAAAGTTAAAATTGCCGTTAGCAAATAATTATATAAACAATATATAGAATGATGGTGAATAAATTTTGCAGTGCAGCGACTACCGTAGCATTGACTCTCGTCTGCACAGCATGTGCAGCTTCGTCACACGATACTGTGGCAAAAAATAACAGTAGTGTAGTTGCCGAGTCCGATCAATGGGCTTATACCGATGGTCTGGGTCGTACGGCTCGCGACTTTGCTTCTGCCGGTGAGCATCGCGACGATAAATATGTCGGCCTTTTTTACTGGACATGGCACAACAACACCCACGATCCGTCGCGTCGCGTGGTCAACATACCTCATGTATTGGCCGAGCATCCTGAAGCTATGGAAGATTACGACTCTCCCTACTGGGGTGGTGAGCAGAAACCCGAAATATTCTTCTGGGGTGAGCCATTGTTTGGTTACTACCAGACTACCGACAAGTGGGTACTCCGCAAGCATGCCGAAATGCTCGCCGATGCCGGTGTCGATGTAGTATTTTTTGATTGCACCAATAGCAATCTGTTGTTTGAGGATTCCTTCAATGCTCTATGTCAGACTTGGCTTGAGGCACAGGCCGATGGCGTGAAAGTGCCTAAGGTTGCCTTCATCCTGCCACTTTGGATTCAGGACTGTTCGCTTTTGAGCATCCGTCGATTGTATGAGGCATACTATTCACAGGGCAAGTATGAGGATCTGTGGTTCTATTGGGACGGCAAACCCCTTATCATGGCATGGCCTGACAATCTTACCGACAGTGAACTTGATAACGAGATAAAAGACTTTTTCACGTTCCGTCGTACACAGGCTGCCTACAATACTCCCGACTTTGAAGATAAATGGGGTTGGCTTCAGGTATATCCGCAGAAACCAGGTTATAAGAATCCTGAAACAGGCCGATACGAACAGACCACTGTCGGTGTCGCACAGAACACCCGGGCTGCTAACGGTGAAGGATGCTGTGCCTTCAATCTTCCCGACACATATGGACGTTCCTTCTCAAAAACCAAAGGTCGTGACCCGCGTCCCGATGGATATCTTTATGGCTGGAATTTCCAGGAACAATGGGATAGAGCAATCGACAGTCTTGATGTCGACATGATATTTGTCACCGGATGGAACGAATTTCATTCAGGTATGTGGACTAAAGCCGATGGCTGGACAGATCCGCTGTCGTTTGTCGACCAGTTTGACTGGGATCATTCGCGCGATTGCGAGCCTACACTCGAATGGGGTGATAAGGGTGATGCCTATTACTGGCAGCTTGTCGATCAGATCCGTCGTTTCAAAGGTATGAAGGCTCCCGCGAAAGTTTCCGCGCCTAAAACGATCCGCTTCAACACTTCTGGAGAATGGGACGACGTACTTCCACGTTATAAAGCGTATAAAGGCAATACGTTCCACCGTGATTATCCGGGATATTACGAGAAGCACTATACCAACGCGTCAGGTCGAAACGACATAGTGGGCGCACAGGTAGCTCACGACGACAACTACGTCTATTTCCGTGTTGAGACGGCTGAAACTCTCACTCCTTCTTCCGATAAAAACTGGATGCAGCTCTTTATCGATGTCGACCGTGATAAGTCTACCGGATGGTATGGCTACGATTTTGTAATTAATCACACATCTCCTACTGCCGATGGTGCCGTTCTTGAAAGTTGTGTCGACAATAAATGGCAGTGGACTGCCGTTGGTAATATTAAGTATTCTATTGCTGACAACGTACTCGAAATAGCTGTTCCCAAATCATTGCTTGGTGTGTCTGCCACTCCCGACTTTGAATTTAAGTGGAACGACAACATGCAGGATGAAGGAAACGTCATGGATTTCTATGTCAATGGTGATTCTGCTCCCGGCGGTCGTTTCAACTACGTATATTCCGCTGTAAATAACTAATAACCATACAATTTTACGACCATGAAAATTGTTAATAACTTTCTCCTTGCAGCATCGCTGTTATTGCCGGCTGTCGTATCCGCCCAGGTTCAGGATTTGTATTCTGACACATGGGTGGCTATCGACGGGTTGGAACGGTTCACTCCCGTTGCCGACGATGCGCCTCTCAAGACCGATAAGTCGCGTCTCTGTGGCATTTTCTATGTTACTTG
>CAZOCO010000060.1:0-12905 GCA_964578325.1 uncultured Muribaculum sp. | reverse complement strand
TCGCGCAGCTCGTCGAGCATAATCTCGTAGGATGGAAAGTATAGCGTATTGTCGGGAAAATCGGCGCACAGCCGGTCTATGGCGAGCAGTAGATTGGCTTTTGACAACTGGTTGCCGTGGGCGGTGTCGGCGAGATGACGGATAGGGCTTACCGTGAAAATGACGCGTAGTTGTGGATTGCGGGCAAGTAGTTCGCGGACAATCTTTTTCCATAGTCCGTGTATGGCATTGGCGCCGAGAAATTCACGGTTGAAAGTGGCGGGTGGCATACGGTGGCAGTTGGCAACAACCCTATGCTCTCCCGCGAGACGGAATATCCATGAGGTGCCGAATGTAATTATAAGCACCGAGGCCCGTTTCAGAGTGTCGGCTGCCATAGACGTTGCGTTGTTGACGGCTTCAAGAGTGTCGGAAAGTGTAGGATAGGAGAAACGGGAGTGGTGGGAATATGAGTGCCACAAGCCGTCATGCTCAAACAGATCGTCAGCTGTAAATGGGCGGCGATACATGATATCCATGAGGGTAGAAGCGATTGATGCCGGATTGTATAGCGTGCCACATGGATTTACTGCGGCATTGAAACCTCTGGCTACAAGGCGTGAGCCTATTGAATCGCTGAAACACGACCCAAAGAGCATTATCGGTTGCTCATGGTTTATGAGCCCTATGGATGGCTGTGGTACGACAGGTGTGAAAAAATCCATCAGTATAGTCGGTAATTGATTGACAGAACCTGAAACTCCGTGCGGCGGTTGATCTGGTCGGCCACAGCCTGGTCTTCTTCAGAAAGTGTCAGTATGAAATCTTCGTCGAGCACATCGCCTTCCTTGAACTGCGGGTATTCACGGGCAAGGCGTTTGGTGATGGTCTTTGGCCGCGACTTACCGTAGCCTTGTGGTTTCAGGCGGTCGGGCGATATGCCGGCTGCGATGAGGTAGTCGATGACCGACTGGGCGCGTCGCTGCGACAACCGCTGATTGTATTGCTCCGATCCCCAGCGGTCGGTGTGTGCCGCCATCTCGATAGTGATGTTGGGATTGTCGCGCAACACCTGTACCATAGAGTCGAGAGCTACACACGACTCCGGACGTAGCGTGGCCTTGTCGAAGTCGTAAAATATGTTGTCGACAACGTTGGGCTTTGATATCGAAGCGAGAATGAAGTCGACATTGTAGTCGGCATCTTCTTCTGCATCGTCGGCATGGAACTCCTGTTTGGCATTGAGATATCCCTTGGCCCCGGCAAGCATGACATAGTTGACCCCACGGTTGAGCGGGAACGAGAATGTGCCGTCAGCACGTCCGACGGCTTTCTGGTTTGACCCGTCGTCACCGATGATACGGATAATAGAATTGGGTACGGGCTCTTCGTCTTTGTCGAGAACGTAGCCCGAAATCGTGATTTTAAGGTCGGGGAGTTCAAATGAGTAAATATGATCGTAGCCTCGCCCGTCGTTGCGGTTTGACGAGAAAAATCCGCTTTCGCCGGCTCCGAATGTTATGCCGAAGTCATCAGACGCGGAGTTGACCGGTACACCCATGTTTACTACCGTCCATCCACCCGATGGCGTAAGCTGTGCCCGGAAGATATCGAGGCCACCGAGTCCGGCATGACCGTCCGATGAAAAGTAGAGTACGGAATCCGACCTGACAAACGGAAATGCTTCGTCGCCGGGTGTATTGATAAATTCGCCGAGGTTTTCGAGCGATCCAACTCTTTCTTTCAGATTAATACGCCAGATGTCTTTGCCGCCTTGTCCGCCGGGCATGTCGGAGGTAAAGTAGAGCCACTGTCCGTCGGGCGATACCGCCGGATGCCCGTAACTCGACAGGGTGTCGGCCGTGATTTCAAATTTCACCGGTGCGCTCCACGATGCGTCGGAGCGTTGTGATGTCGCAATTTCTACCGAAGTGCCGGCGTTGGGTTCGCGTCGCGAGCGCGTCATATACATGGTAGTGCCATCGGGCGAGAACGATATGATCCCTTCTTCGTGTTCGGTGTTCAGCTCGCCTTCGGCTGCCTGCGGACGTTCCCATTCGCCACGCTCGTTTTTCTTCGCCATCCAGATGTCGTGCTTCTTCATGCCGGTGATTTCCGATCGTGCTGATCCGGAAACTTTTTCGTTGGTAGTAGTGAAGTATAGAATCTCGTTGTCGGATCCCGGGAGAAACATCGGGGCAAGATCGGCGCGCCGCGAATTAAAAAGCTTTGCGTTTTTGACTATGTAGCGCGTCGGATTTTTTTTCAGTTGTTGGGCTACGCGACATCCGGCAATACCCGTCCGCGCTATCTCCTGATCTTTTGGATCGGTGACAAGAAACTCTTCGTAGGCGCGGATCGCTTCAGAGTACTTGCCTTCGGCCTGCATAGCCTGGGCCATGTAGAGCAGTGCCATGGAGTCGGGATATTGATATCGTATAGCGTTTTGAAAGGCTGCGGCTGCGCGTGCCGACATCGACAGGCGCCGGTAGCAGAGGCCCATCTTGTAGGCTACTTCACCGCGGAGCGGACGTTCTTCACGAGCTTTGAGTTTATTGTATACTTTGCGGTAGGTACGCGACGCGTCATAATATTCGCCACGTTGCATCTGTTCGTCGGCCACCGAGAGTTTAGCCCCTCGACAGCCTGTAAGTGCCGCCATCAGCGGCAACAGCATAAACAACAATATCCGGAAACGTTTCATATACGTATATAACGATTGTAGTCCGGATATATTGTAATCTTGTTGATTAACAAAAATTAACTAATGGGGGGGGGGATTGTCTTTCTTTGTCTAACTTTGTCAAATACTAATCACAAATAAAAATAAGTATGGCAAAAAGACTATGGAATATCGCCATTGTGGCGATGATCGCGATGTGTATGGGACTTATGTCCTGTAGTAGTGACAATGACAAGAAGGATGAACCCATGGGCGGAGGTGATGACAATTCCATCGAATCTCTTCTTATCGGTAAGTGGAAAACGATTTATAACGATGGGGGTTATTACCTGATGGATTTTAGATCAAACGGCATGTGTTATTGCGAAGAAGGCGACGGAAATGGAGATCGAGATACCTGGATTTCATATTATATAGTTTCAGGATCGAAAGTGACTCTTATTGAGAAAGATGACCCGGAAGATATTGAGACTTTTGGAATAATGGATGTTACAAAAACAAGATTGATTATCTATTGGGATTGGGATGAGACTGATATAGAAGTATATACACGAGTGAAATAAACCGATCGAGCAATAAAATACGTGTGGCATGACGAATTTTCACTCGTCATGCCACATGGATTCATTAAACAATTAAATTTTTATTCGATGTAACCGAACGAACGGAGCTTGTTCTCGCGGTTGCGCCAGTCTTTTTCTACTTTGACAAACAGTTCGAGATATACGTGTTTGCCGAAGAATGTCTCGATGTCTTTGCGCGATTCGGTACCGATACGCTTTAGCATAGTGCCGCCCTTGCCGATTATGATACCTTTCTGCGAGTCGCGCTCTACGTAGATTACGGCCATAATGTGTATTGAATCTTCACTTTCGTCAAACTTCTCTACCATTACCTCAACGGAGTATGGTACCTCCTTGTCGAGATGCAACAGCATCTTTTCGCGGATGATTTCGGTGACAAAGAAGCGGGCAGGTTTGTCGGTTAGCGCATCTTTACCATAGTAGGGTGGTGCTACCGGCAGAAGTGATACTATACGATCCATCAGTGCCGAAACATTGAAGTTCAACTTGGCCGAAACCGGGAATACTTCTGCATTGGGCAATCTGTTGTGCCACTGGTCAACGATGGTATTAAGCTCGTCGTTGTTTTTTAGCAGATCGACCTTGTTGATCACCAGCAGTACCGGCACTGTCTCTTTGGCGACTTTAGCGAGGAAGTCTGCATTTTTTTCGGGGTCTTCGACGACATCGGTGACATATACCAGAACATCGGCATCGGTGAGCGCTCCTTCTGAAAATTCGCGCATGGCCTCCTGCATCTTGTAGTTGGGTTTCAGCACACCGGGTGTGTCGGAGAATACGATCTGATAGTCGTCGGTATTGACGATTCCTACTATACGGTGACGTGTAGTCTGGGCTTTCGAGGTTATAATTGATAATCTTTCGCCCACAAGGTCGTTCATCAGAGTGGATTTACCTACGTTGGGGTTACCTACGATATTGACAAATCCTGATTTATGATTTTCGTTCATGATTTTGTTCTTTTAAGTATGGTTACGTATTGTAAACAATCGCACTCCTGATAAAGTTTGATGCAGTGGAGGTATGTCGCGCCGATGGCGCGACATGCCTATGTGAATCATAGATATTTGTCTCCGTAGGTAAGCTTCACGTCATTTACATAGTGGCGGATCTGCTGTTCTTCGGCTCGCGGACACACGAGGAGTACATCGCCGGCATCGGCAATTACATAGTCTTGCAGGCCGCTTACTACTACCAGCTTCTCTTCGTTGACGGCAAAGATGTTGCCTGTGGAATTGTAAGCGATGACGCGGCAGTTCTGCGTGACGTTGCGGTCGACGTTTTTTGGTGAATTATCGTATAGTGCAGTCCAGGTGCCCAGGTCGTTCCAGCCAATATCTACAGTCTCGACATATACATTGGATGCTTTTTCCATTACAGCGTAGTCGATTGATATAGAAGGCGATTCGGCAAAGCGCGTCTCGATAAACGAACGTTCGTCGGCGACACAGGCAAATGTCTCCACCGGGGTTGAGTCGAAATTGAGCATCAGGTCGGGGGCATAGGCATGCAGAGCTTCCAGTATTGTCTTGGCACCCCAGAGGAATATGCCTGAATTCCAGAAGAATTCTCCGCTGGCTACAAATACTTTTGCCAGTTCGATGTCGGGCTTTTCGGTGAATGTCTTTACTTTTAAAATGTTGCCTTCGACTTCCTGGCCTACCTGAATGTATCCGTATCCGGTTTCGGGGCGCGTGGGCTTGATACCCAAAGTGAGCAGCCCGTCGGTTTTTTCTACAAACTCAAATGCGCGTGCTATAGAGTCGACAAAAGCGTTTTCGCGCATGATGAGATGGTCTGATGGTGTTACGATCATCGATGCTTCAGGATCGCGGGCATAGACATGGAGGGCTGCCCATGCAATACACGGCGCGGTATTGCGACGTGCCGGTTCGAGCAGTATCTGACTGTCGTCGAGGTCGGGCAGCTGTTCTTTTATTAACGGTAGATACAGGTGGCTCGTAACTACAATAATGTTTTCGCGTGGAACAAGCGGTAGTACGCGATCATAGCTCATCTGTAGTAGTGAACGTCCTGTGCCGAAAAAGTCGATGAACTGTTTCGGACGGTCTGCACGGCTGTAGGGCCAAAACCGGCTCCCGACACCGCCACACATTATCACACAATAGCGATGATTTATATTACTCATTAATATAGGTTCTTAAGGGTTAAAATAGGTCGGTTGTCATATGGCTCCCTCTGGAGCGTTGGCCAGCTTGTCGAGATAGAAGCTACGCACTGCGGGCCATGGATAATATGGGAATCCGGCTGCCGACGGTTCTACGGGAAGTGTTACTTCGTTTTCGTTGAGCAGTACTTTCACGAGTACATTGTCGGGATTGGGTTCAGCATTGGTCGGACGATAGAATACTATCTGAATGTTGCAGGCCATAGGTATGGTGAGATAGTCGTGCTGGCGTCCGGCAAGATCGTTGAAATCGTCGATCTGCTGCCAGAGACCGTTGAGTTCCATCAACACGGCCAGCGGATAAACTATTCCGTCGTGGCCGAAGCGCATGTTGGCACTTATGCGCGGCGATACTACGGCGGTGTCGGCACTTTCAATGATATTTTTCAATGTGGATGCGCGCTGGTAGGGCGACATGAGCTTTGTCATGTCGTGGAGTCCGGATTCAAGATGCCAGAAACCGTTCATGATCGACCACTGGCGCTGAAGTTCTTCTGGGGTAAATACTTCGTCGACCAGCCAGGGGTGACCAAGGTGGTTCTGTGCGCCTTCAAGTACCCAGAACAGTCGTTCGCCAAGAAGGACTACGTTAACACTATCGGCTACGTAGCTGCTGTCGTTGAATAGGCGCGATGCGAAAGCTCCACGGCTGGCATTGGCCTGGCGCCACTGTGCCATCTGATTTTTATCGACGTCGGCCTTGATGGCGGCAGCTGTCGGAGTCCATCCGGGCACCATGTATGGCATTTCGGCCCATGATGCGTCAGATGTGATAATGATTTCCGGTTGGGCGGCTTGTATTTCTTTCAATTCATTGAGCATGGATATGATGCATCTTACGACTACCGATGATTTTGCATCGACATGGGTGCCTGGCGCAAATATCGTGGTATAGTTTTTGGCCATGCGTCGGGCTATAGCCTGATGCTCAAGCGCACCTATGTCGGTGAGGTCGCCCAGGCGTCCCTGACTTTTGCGGTTGATGTCGTCGACATAATTGTATACTTTTTCGCCCAGCGGTGTGAGTTTGCCCTCTGCCTTGGCCTTTGCCATGATATCGGCGGCATCTGAATATTCGTGGGCCTGATTGTGCCAGCGCGACCCGTGGCGTCCATAATGTTCCATATGGAAAGCTTCATATCCGGCCGGAGCCGCGGACTGTGCCGGTGGCTCGGCTGTACGATAGGGGTAGGCATAGTGTTGACTGCCTGCCTGATGTGAATCGGGCATTGGCAGTGGAGTAGTCGCCGATGCTATCATGACGGCTCCGGCCGTGAATAGTACAGATAAGGTAGTCTTCATATAAAAATGTGATATTTCAGGTTGAATTTTTTTGAATATGCTTTGTACGCAAATTTAGTTATTTTCGTTAAATTCCACAAAATGCAGAGAAAAAGTGACGGACGTTTCGTTGTGAATACGAAACGCCCGTATACTGTAGCGGCCAAAGCCGGTTATGGTTAGAGCTTGTAGGTGAATCCTATCTGGATGGGGAATCTGCTGAACTTGCTGATGTATTGGTATTTCAGCTCGAATCCTACTGAAATGCGGTCGTTTAGGGCGTATTCGGCACCGGCACCGATGTTGAATACAAATTTATCAGCGGAATTTGTCGTCTTTATGTAGCTGATGGGCTCTCCTTCGTCGTTGAATGCGGAAGGAATATAGAATGACGCACCCCCGAGGTGTGCAAATCCGATACCGGCAAGGGGATATACGTTGATTTTATCGGTGACAGCAAACAGATAGTGGGCGTTGGCAGTGATGTCGAAAACGCTCCAGCCTTTATCTTTAAACCAGTATTCCATGTCGGCTTCCAGTCTGATCTTTTCTGAAAGACCGTAGCGAAATTTGGCTCCAAGACCGAAATTTGAGGGTGCGTTACCGCTTTCAAGGCATGGTGCCACACCGATATTTGCACCTACCTGCATGTCACCGGCATCGGCACGTGCTGACATGACGGTAATTAAGGCTGCCGTCAAGGCGATAAAGATTTTTTTCATACAGCGGTTAGAAGAAATATTTGTGTTGAGCGGTAAACGGGGCTCGAACCCGCGACCCTCAGCTTGGGAAGCTGATGCTCTACCAACTGAGCTACTACCGCATGATTGGGTCATTGTCGATGCAAAGTTAGTGATTCATATGGTAAAAGTCAAAGGGGAGAATCAATTTTTTGTGGAGCAACTATTTTTTTACTACTTTTGCGATTATTTTAATAAACTGATTATTCCTGATTATGAAAGAAACGGTTCTTTCCGGTATACGCCCTACGGGCAATCTGCATCTTGGCAACTATTTTGGAGCTTTGTCAAAATTTGTACGCATGCAAGACGATTACAACTGCATGTATTTTCTCGCCGACCTGCATGCGCTGACCACACATCCCGATCCGAGCATGCTCCATGAAAATGTAAAGACTATTCTTGCCGAATATCTGGCAGCCGGTCTCGACCCTGAAAAATCTACTATATTCGTACAAAGCGATGTGCCGGAGGTGTCAGAACTTTATCTTTTGCTCAATATGCATGTGGGCATAGGTGAGCTGATGCGCACTGCGTCGTTCAAGGATAAAGCACGCAAAGCTCTTGGCATTACACGTCAGTCGGATGACGATGACGAGGCTTTCGAGCGTCAGATCATAGGCAATGAAACCAACAAGCGTGTTAATGCCGGATTGCTGACGTATCCTACCCTTATGGCTGTCGATATCCTTATACAGAAGGCCACAAAGGTGCCGGTAGGAAAAGATCAGGAGCAACATCTTGAGCTCGCCCGCCGTTTCGCCCGCCGTTTCAACTCGTTTTATGGCGTGGACTTTTTCCCGGAACCACAGAATTTCAATTATACCGCCCACTCTGTGAAAGTTCCCGGGCTCGACGGCTCGGGCAAAATGGGTAAGAGCGAGGGAAACTGTATTTATCTCACCGACGAAGAAAAGGTGCTTCGTAAGAAGGTGATGCGCGCTGTCACCGACGAAGGCCCAAAAGAGCCTAATTCTCCTGTGAGTCAGCCTGTAGAAAATCTGTTCACTCTGATGGAACTGACTTCCGCCCCAGAGGTGTTGGAGCATTTCCGTCAGTCGTATGCCGATTGTTCGATACGCTATGGCGACTTGAAAAAGCAGCTTGCCGAGGATATACTTAAAATCACCACTCCAATACGCGAACGATACCTCGATATACGCGGCAACGATGAAATGTTGGGACGTATATTGCGTCAGGGTGCTGAAAAAGCCCGCGAGAATGCGGCCAAGACGCTTGCCGAGGCTCGTGAGATAATGGGTATCCGCAAGTTCTATTAATTCATTTACGTGGGGCGTTTCTCTAAAATATTAGCAGTATGTGCCGTTGTTCTGCTATTTGCTGCGGAATATAGTGCGGCACAGATTGTTGATGTATCCGGTGAAAATGTGATAAGCGTAGATTCTCTGCGTAAAGAATTTGATAGTCAGCCATATTTCGGCCTGTATAAAGATAATTACTTTATATTTGGTCCGTCGATAGGGCCGCGTCCGACCCGCGAGAATACCAATGTAAAATTTCAGCTGTCGATAGCACAGCGTCTCACCAAATCTACGCTGTGGTGGAATACCCACTTATATCTGTTTTATACCCAGCGCTGTATATGGAACGTGCTCGAAAAATCGTTTCCAATGCGCGATCTCAATTTCAATCCCGGTATCGGATTGCGAAAGCCGCTTTTTGCTTCCGGACGGTATATCGGTAACGCCACACTGATACTCGAACACGAATCTAATGGTCGCGATTCCACATCGAGCCGCTCGTGGAACAGGGTCTCCGTATCGTCGAATATCTATCTCGATCCGTCGATTATGATTCATGGTAAAGTATGGATTCCGTTTATCGACGGAGAAAATAACCGTGACCTATTGCGCTATGTGGGTATAATTCAAGGTGGTTTTTCATGGATGTCGCCAAAACGGGAGTGGATAGTGTCGTGTATTCTGACAAAGCGGTGGGGCTTAAACTTGAGTTTCAACACCACTATAGAAGTGAGTTTTAAACCGTGGAAACGCGACAACCAGTATTTTTTCGCGCAGTATTACAATGGCTACGGAGAATGTTTGCTCGATTATAAGACGTTTAGGTCGCAGCTACGTGTGGGTTTTGTGATAAAACCGCGATTCTTTTCCGATTTCTGATCAGATAATATTGCGCAATATCCACCATACCACTATCAGAACGGTGATGGTGAGAATAAATGTGCGTGAGTGTATCAGCCGGTATATCCGTGGAATACGTTCATGGTAAAATTCCGAGATAAAAAGTACTGCGACTACCGGCAACAGAATGAAGATGAGCGGATTGTAGCGCATCGCCGCAGTTACGTCTCCCGATAGGAAAGCATGTATCGCCCGCTGGCTTCCGCATCCGGGGCAATCAAGCCCGGTGAGTTGTTTGAACACGCATTTCGGGAACCACGGCAGTGTAGGATCGAAAACAGTATAAATTGCCGCCACAGCTATCACTGCAATAGTGATAGCCGCGACGGCAAAAGTTTTTCTGTAGGCTGACGGTATCAAAATGCCGATGCGATAGACCCGAAGATTCCGGCAACGAAAATCAGCAGGTAGCCTACGATAGATATGAGGCCCATGGCTACCGATGCAAAGATCCATCCGCGTGCCGTTTTTGAGGCCGATACGGCTCCGGCGTAGTTGCCGCGGTTGTAACGGCTGTCGACCATAGACGAGTAGATGATGGCTATTATGCCAGTCACCTGGCAGCACAGCAGTGTCACTATGATCGACCATGCCAGATAGTTGGACGGACGTAGCGGAGCTGTGCCGCCATATGGATTGGTATATGGTGTCGGTTGGGGGCCCATTTGTTGGCCTGGTGCATATTGAGGCCGGATGATGTATTGTAGTTCCGGTAGAGTTCCGGCATCCACCCAGTCGGCCAGTCCGCGGTGCCACACTTTGGTGGCGGAAGTAATGTTGTAGGCTTCCAGTTGGCTGAAAGTCAACGGTCCGGTTTTCGCGCCGTTGATTATTACCCAATATTCCATATTGTCGTCAGAATGGTTTTATGTCGGTACCCTTGATGTCTGCGACAAGATTGTTGGCCAGACGTGAGGCTCCGATTCTGAATAATTCGGGAGTGAGCCATTCTTCACCGAGAACTTCTTTTACTATGGTGTAGTATAACACGGCATCGGCCGATGTCGAGATACCTCCTGAAGCCTTGAATCCGACGCGACGGCCTGTCTTGTCGAAGTATTCTTTGATAGACTGACACATTACGTATGCCGCTTCGAGCGACGCTCCGGGATATACCTTTCCGGTAGAAGTCTTGATGAAGTCAGCGCCTGAATACATTGACAGTATGGAGGCATTGCGTATGGCTTCGGCAGTCTTCAGAGCTCCGGTTTCAAGAATCACCTTAAGATGCGCATCGCGGCAAGCGTGTTTCTGCTCGGCTATTTCATCGCATACTTCTTCCCAGTCTCCGTCGAGGTAGTTTCCTACGTTGAACACAATGTCGATTTCATCAGCCCCGCCGGCCACTGCCAGTGATGTCTCGGCTATTTTTACCTCGATAAACGACTGTCCTGACGGGAATGCTCCAGAAACGCATGCTACGCGCACGTCCGACACATCGAGTACGGTGCGTACGACCTGCGCGAAGTTGGGGTATACGCATATGGCGGCGACATGAGGCATATCGGGATAGTCATTGTCGAATGCGTTGACTTTTTCTACGAAATCGGAAACCGAGGCCGGAGAGTCCGTAGTAGCCAGTGTGGTAAGATCGATTGTACCTAACAGAAATTTATATACGTCGGTATTACGGTTTTCTTCAGCGTGTTCGTCAATGAGTTTCTTGACGGCTTCGGCCACGGCCGCGTCGTCGGTTATGACTTGAGAGGCGGCTACTGTGTCGTGATACTTGTCCATTATTGTTTATGTTTTATTTTAGTTTGGGGTTATCAATGTGTCGTCGGCTGTCGCGACGGTTTTTCTTTTCAATATTGCGTTGGAGGGCGTCGGTAAGATCAATGCCTGTCTGGTTGGCAAGAGCGATCAGTGTCCACAGTACGTCGGCCATCTCGTCGCCGAGAGTATCCGGAGTTTCTCCAACCTTAAATGATTGGTCGCCATATTTCCGGGCGATTATACGTGCTACTTCGCCTGTTTCTTCGGTAAGAATGGCCATGTTGGTGAGTTCGGAAAAGTAGCGTACACCGGTTGTCGTGATCCAGTGGTCAACCATTTTCTGTGCCTGTCGCAGAGTGATATCGTTTGTGTCGTCGGTAATCATTCGCGTAAGTGGGAATCAATGATAATTGTGACCGGGCCGTCGTTGACAAGTTCCACAGCCATATCCGCCCCAAACACTCCACGCTTGACTGGCATAGCGGTAAGGGATGCGATGCGGTCGCAATAGGCGTTGTAAAGCGGAACGGCAAGGTCATGTCCGGCGGCACGTATATAGCTCGGCCGGTTGCCTTTGCGGGTAGAGGCGGTAAGCGTGAACTGACTCACGGCAAGTATTTCGCCGTCAACAGCGGTGATCGGAAGATTCATTATGCCTTTTTCATCGTTGAAAATACGCATGCCGATAGTCTTTGACGCAAGCCATTCCACATCGTCCATGGTGTCGTCACGTTCTACACCTACAAGTACCAGCAATCCACGGCCTATCGATGAATATAATTCTCCACCGATACTGACCGAGGCATTGCTTACGCGCTGTATTACAAGTCTCATACGAGCATGCCGGATGCTACTGCCGATGCCACGTCGTCGCCATGTGTCTGTGCTACGATAGCAAATGCAAACGGAAGTGCCGACGATGGGCCGTTGGCGGTGATCAGATTGCCTGAAATTACTACGCGCTGATCTATGTAGTTTGCTCCGGATTCAATAAGCTCTGATTTCAGCGTTGGATAACAGGTGGCGTCTTGTCCGCGTACGATACCAAGCGGGCCGAGCACTACGGCCGGCGCGGCACATATCGAGGCTATATTGCGTCCGGCAGTCCATTGTGCCTTCAGCATATCTGAAACACGGCCGTCGGCAGCCAGATTTGTCGAACCATCGTTGCCGCCGGGTACGATAAGCCACTCTGCGCTATCGCGCTGCTCCGGGGTGAGATCGTCAATGACGGTGTCGGCGACAACCTTGATGTTGTTTGCTCCGACCACTTCGGTGGTTTTGTTTATCGAAACGGTGGTAACGTCCATTCCGGCACGTCGTAGCACATCTACTGTTGCGAGGGCTTCAATTTCTTCAAAGCCGTCGGCGAGAAAAAGGTATGATTTCATACTTCAGTCATTCTTTTTTTAGGTTGATGAATGATGCGGGTCAAATATAGTGAAATTTTTGATATCCACACAAAAATACTCACTGCTATAATGCAAATTCAGTCATAAATGTTCGTAGTAAGGTACACCAATCAGCCCACTGCAAAAAAAACTGCGGCATCGGTCGGACACTTATGTGTGC
>CAZOCO010000059.1:0-12912 GCA_964578325.1 uncultured Muribaculum sp. | reverse complement strand
GAAGCGTTGTAACTACGGATACATAGCGCTGACTCTTTTTGTTGCCCTGTTCTCTCACGTATTCCGTGCAATGCGCTGGCGCATACAGCTTGATGCGCTGGGCATCAAGGCCCCGTTGCTGCCGCTGGTATGGAGTATATTCGGCACCTATGCCGTCAATCTCATACTGCCGCGCCTGGGTGAACTGTGGCGTACGGGCTATATAGCACAGCGCGAAAAGGCTCCGTTTACCACCGTGTTCGGCTCAATGGTGGCCGACCGTCTGGCCGACACAGTAACCGTATTGGCTCTGACGTTGTTTACATTCGTCATTGCCCGCTCGGCGTTTATCGACTTCGCGCAACAGTATCCGCAGGTATACGACGGTATCGAGGCTACGGTCAGCTCTCCCTGGTTATGGCTGGCCGCCGTAGCTGGAATCGCACTTGTAGTATGGCTGTTTATGAGCAAGACCCATAACAGACTGGTATTGAAAATTCGCGACTGGGTAAAAGGGCTGTGGTCGGGCTTCGCCGTTGTAGCCACCATGCCCGGTAAAGGCCGGTGGCTGATATATACCGTAGCTCTCTGGACTTGCTACTTCATGCAACTGTATCTGGCTACGTTCGCCTTCGACTTCACCGAGCATATCGGCGTAGTGGCGACACTGGTGGCTTTCGTGCTTTCGTCAGTGTCGATGGGTATACCCAGCAACGGCGGACTGGGCCCCTGGCACATGGCTGTAATATTCGCCCTTGGCCTTTATGGCGTGGGAATGAATCAGGCCGCAGCGTTCGCCATGATTGTGTGGGGATCGCAGAACGCATTCATAGTTCTGCTGGGGATATATTCATTTATTTCAATCGCTATCGACCGTAGAAGACAATCAGTATGAAACTATTTGGAAAAACACCCGATACACCCGACGACAGCTATACCGTACCTGATGCCTACGATGAGTCGACAGAGCAGACACGCACATGGGAACAGGACGAAGCAGAAAAGTACGCATCCGACCCATCGCGCAATCCAGCAGCGCCACGCAACCACCGTCGCAGCATCGTAGTATGGACTGTAGTGATATTGCTGGCCGTGATGGGCGTAGCCTTCTGGCTACGCTATATGAATCCATATGTTTCAGATGCGACGGAACAAGGCTATGTACTCAACATAGAGCGTCGAGGTTTTCTGTTCAAGACCTGGGAAGGAGAACTAATATTGTCGCGCGCGCTTACAGACACATCGCATGTATATCAGCGCGAACTGACGTTTTCGGTCGACGACGAAGCCATCGCCCGCCGTCTTCAGGATTATCAGCTTTCAGGTCAGCCCGTCAGAGTGTCGTACAGTCGCTATCTCGGAGCGTTGCCGTGGCGCGGGTCATCGACTTTTGTCATAACCTCTGTAACTCCGGTCTCACAACCCTGAATGGCTTCGATGGCACAACAGCGGTAACACTGTGGAGCGTACGGTCAGATAGAGCAAGAACGCGCACCACAAACCGGCATTACCGCATACCGGCGTCAGTACATACCATGCTGCAAAAAACACTATAGTGGCGCATGCCATCGAGAACAGCATTGCGCGAGTACGGGTAAGCCCAATGCATATTCCATCGTAGGTAAACGCCAAAAAACCACACAGCGGCACAGCCATCACTACAGGAAAATATCTCATGGCCACATCAGCCACGTCGGTGTCGGAAGTAAGCAACAACAGACCATAGCGCCCGGCGCCGACAGTGACAAGAGTAAACAAGAGTGAAAATACCACCCCGAGCACTACGAGCGACCGGATACACTGCCGGAGCCTGTCGCTGTCGGATGCTCCGCTGAAACGTCCGCACAGCGCCTCACCACTGTAGGCAAAACCGTCCATAAAGTATGAGAACAGCGTGAACACCTGCATCAGCAGCGTATTTGCGGCCAATATCACAGGCCCTTGCATAGAACCGGCGCGTGTAAACCACAACGTGACAGCCACAAGGCATGCCGTACGTAAAAATATGTCGCGGTTTACACTGAAAAACCTACGCAATTCCTTCCCCGTTACCCGAACTGACACCGCAGAATTAACTGGCAGAAACCTGCTGCGCCACATCCACAATCCGATTATTACTCCAGACCATTGCGCTGCCAGCGTACCGATAGCCACACCGGCTATCTGCATGTGAAATACAGCAGTGAGCAGCAGCGATACCCCTACATTAATAAGATTTACAGCTATTGAAATCATCATGGGTATGCGCGCATTCTGCATCCCGAGAAACCACCCGGTAAGCGAATATGTCGCGAGTACCGCCGGAGCACCCCAGGTACATATCATAAAATACCGTCGGGCGTATTCACGGGTTTCTCCATCGGCATCCATGAAGGCCAAACCTATGTCGCACAACGGTTTCTGCAACGCAATAATTGCAGCGCCGATGGCTACTGACACTAAAAGCGACCGTAGCAATATCGCCTGCGATTCAGCAAGATTATTTGCTCCGTAGGCTTGCGCAGTCAGACCACTCGTGCCCATGCGAAGAAATCCCATAAGCCAGTATACCACATTAAAAAGTGTACCGCCTATAGCAATAGCGGCAATATAGTCAGCACCTCCGAGATGGCCCGTGATGGCTACATCCATCAGGCTCATAAGCGGTGTAGTGATATTGGCGATTATGGCCGGAAGGGCGATAGCAGCGATTGCCCTGAACATGTCACGTAGCGGTGACATCAGATTTCAGCCCGGAATGTGGCGCGATTGCGGTGTTGCCTACACTCGAAGTAGTCCCACTGACTCTGCACGGCAGTGTTGTCGGCCAGTTCAGGATTTGATTCTGCATAACGGTAGCTCAGCGAATTGAATGCCGGAATAAGGTTGGTAAACAGCAGAGAATTTACCCCTTTGTTCTGATATGCCGGGTCGACAGCGACAAGCAACAAGTCGACTACCTCATTGCGGCCATACATAGCCTTGAGCAAATGATACCAGCCTGTCGGAAACAGACGTCCGCTGCTTTTGCGCAGAGCGTCGCTCATCGACGGCATAGATATACCGACCCCGACAAGATTGTCTTCACCATCGACAATGACGCATATATTTTTCAACCTCAAAATAGGCAAATACAAATCTATATAATACTTTATCTGACGCTTGGTGAGCGGAGAATATCCGTAGAGTTTATCGTAGGCTTTGTTGATAAGTTCAAACAATGCTACCCCATACCGTTCTTTCAGATGACGCGCATTCTTGAACTTCACCGTTTTTAACCCATACTTACCGGCGACAATAGCGGCAATACGCTTCATCTTCTCAGGTATTTCAGGCGGAACATTAATACGGTATTCAACCCAATGTGCATCTTCCTGATAGCCCATACGACGCATCTGCTCCGGATAGTAGGGATAGTTGTAGATAGTAGCCATGGTTCCCGGCTGATCATATCCGGAAGTAAGCATCCCTTCATGATCCATATCGGTGAATCCCATCGGGCCGACAATCTCCGTCATACCATGTTCGCGCCCCCAGGTTTTAGCAGTCTCAAACAGCGCGTCGACTACTTCGTCATCATTGATAAAGTCGACAAAACCGAATCGCATCTCTTTACGGCCGGTGCGCTCATTTACGAGATTGTTAATTATAGCAGTGATACGACCTACAGGCTTACCGTCACGCATCGCCAACCATGATTGAGCGTTACAATGGTCAAACGCCGGGTTTTTAGATGGTGTAAGGGTGTTGATATCATCCATTATCAGCGGTGGCACAAAATATGGATTATCACGGTAAAGGTCGGTACCAAACTGTACGTACCGTTTCAACTGATCGCGTGTAGGCGCTATGGGGGTTATTTCAATATGCATGGGCTAATGTAGTGATTTCTGTAGATACAGGAACGTAAGCTATACGCTGCGGATTGGCGATTTTAAGCCATATCAACAACAATATCATTGCGGTAAGAAAACCAATAAGGAATATATACAACTGTCGTGCAGTATGATGCGACAACGCCAGATGTAGATCCTGTACATCGTGGTAGCGATGACGCGGCGACGGATTTGTACAACGTTCGGCAATCCGTCGCAGGGTACTGTGCTTTCCGCCGATGGCATCGAGAGCTTCAGTGAGTACCTTGCCGTAGTTCTGTATGTCGGTAGTGGTATCTGACGGCGCGAGCGAATGCTTTTGATCGAAGCCGACATCGATCAGTTTAAGATTTCCGACATTTTGGGTAAAATATATAGTTTCCGGACGTATAGGACGGTGTACAATATGGTTGGTCTGGATGTAGTCTATGGCATCGACGAGTTCATGCTGCAGTTTCTTAAGATGAGCCTCGGTAAGCTGTCCGGTATCGATAAGCTTACGCAATGAGTCACCGTAGACATCGTCGCATATTATGGCTCTACCTACTGTAGGGACATCGTCGAAGTCGTTGATCATAACAATATTAGGATGCGCCAGATTGTAGCGCACCTCAAACTCCCTTTCCATCATGGCACGATACTCCTCAATATCGGCAAATTCAGGTTTAAGAGCTTTGAGCATCACCCATTTACCGTGTTTACGGGCGGTGTATACATTGTAGAACTCTTCTTCCCACTCGGGAAGCAACTCTATATCAGTCCATTTTTCTCTGACAGGAGCGGCAGGGTTTGTATTGTTTTCCATCGCAACGTTAATTTATAGGGTGTGATGCAAATATAGCCAAATTGTACGATAGTAACAAGGATGATTAAGTCCGAGTCTGTCCTGCACCGGTCACTACATACTTGTAGGTAGTGATTTCAGGTAAAGCCATAGGGCCACGGGCATGTAGTTTCTGTGTGGAAATACCGATTTCAGCACCAAAGCCAAACTGTCCGCCATCGGTAAATGCCGTAGATGCATTGGCATATACACACGCCGCGTCTATATTTGCGAGATACTTGTCTATAGCTGTTTGATCTTCAGCTATGATAGCTTCGCTGTGCCCGGATGTCATATCTGACACATAGTCAATAGCATCAGAAAGCCCCTTTACAGTTTTTATCGACAGCTTGTAGTCGAGCCATTCCCTACCGAAGCAGTCGTCGGTGGCTTTCTGCAACAAAGGATAGTTGCCATCGAGGGCAGCATACGACTGCGGATCGGCATATATTGCGACACCTTTCCCGGCCATCGGCGCAACAATTTCGGGCAACATATCCAATGCCCGGTCATCGATGACTATTGTGTCGAGAGCATTACATACCGACACGCGACGAGTCTTGGCATTGAATGTGATGTCGCGGGCCTTCGCCGGATCAGCCGAAGAGTGTATATAAGTATGACACACACCTGCACCGGTCTCTATGACAGGCACACGGGCATTGTCGCGAACAAAATCGATCAATCGGCGCGACCCTCGCGGTATGACGAGATCGATCATTCCCGTAGCCTGCAGCATTTCTGCTGTAGCCTCGTGGGAGTCGGGCAACAGACTCACTATATTATCGTCCCACCCGAGCTGTTGCAAACGTCGCCGCAACAGATCCACAACAAAAGTATTGGTTGACGAAGCCGCGCGACCACCTTTCAGCACAACGGCACTTCCAGCCTTTATACATAGCGAAAATACATCAAAGGTAACGTTTGGACGGGCTTCATATATCACGCCAATCACACCAAACGGTACCGAAATTTTCCTTATAGACAAACCATTGGGACGCTGTATCGACAAAAGTATTTTTCCAAGCGGCGAAGGCAGAGATGCTACGGCACGCATGTCGGCGGCAATAGCCATAATACGTTCTTCGGTGAGAGCCAGACGGTCGCGCATCGGATCGTCGGTTGGCATTGCAGAGAGATCCTCGGCGTTGTGGCGTAAAATAGCCGGAATATTGGCCTCGACGGTCTTTGACATCTCGACAAGCATCTCGTCGATCTGTTGCGGAGTCTTTTTGCGGGCAAGCCACCGCGACGCTCGTCGGGCTTGAGTCAATATCTCCGATACGGAGTGTTGTTGCAGATCGTTCATTGTTAATTAGTGCGATATACGTTCTTTCGCTTTCTTCATTGTAGCGGCATTGTCAATCAGCATCAGGTATGTCGAAAACTTATTGTCGGCATAGTTGTATTCGGCAACAGCCATATTGCCGTCTTTAGCACGCCACAACAGGTGGTATGGATCGTCGGCTTTAATACGCTTGGGCTCACCGTAAATCTCGGTAAGGCGTTTTACTATGGCGTCGAAGGTAGAGCGATCGGCAATATCTGTATTTTTATAAAAGCCAATCTGATACAGTTTTTCTTTATAAAAATCCAATACCGAACCGTCAAATGCAATTGAGTCCCATGTGGCGGGAGCATAGGAGAATTTAGCCAGTTTCGTATCACCCGGATCGGTAGTAGTAACATAGCGCGATACGTCGCCTATCTCTTTGGTACAGCGTTCGAGTTTCCATCCGAAACGCAAAGTGCCGGAGCCGTTAAGTTTTTGTGCTTTTACTACCGGAGTCGCCAGTGCAATCAATACAATCGCTGTGAGGATATGTCTGAATAGTTTCATCGGTTTTATATTATCAATAATTTAGTTCGGTAAACAGATAGTCAGCATGGATAAGTGGTCGGCGTTCGGCCCGTTCGATCCAAGCACGTGCCGTTTCAGACCCACAGGCTGCGCGTCCCCACGCAATTGTCTGTCCTTCGAGATCGTGTACCTGTATTATGTCGTCTTTGTCGAAATGGCCTTCGACCGAGGTCACACCGACCGGAAGCAGTGACACACCGTCCCGGCTTGCGAGCGCTTGTGCCGCTCCTTCATTTACAGTCACGTAGCCCTTGGCGAAATCCTCACTATGAGCAAGCCATTTCTTCATCGACGACGTAGCGGGACGTGCGGCACAGAACAATGTATGCGGCACATAATCAGCATCGTCGATACCGATCAGACGTATCAGAACGTTTTCCCGCTTGCCACAGGCTATTACTACATCAATTCCCTCGGCAGCGACACGTCCTGCCGTGCGGTATTTGGTGATCATACCGCCACGCCCGGCAGTAGAACGCGAGGTATTGATGTAAGCCGAAAGATCGTCGCCCTGACGTACGGTCTCTATTAACCGGCTCGAACTGTCAGCCGGATTGCCGGTGTATATGCCGTCGACATTTGAAAGGATAATGAGCATATCAGCCCCCATCATAGACGCTATCAGTCCCGACAACTCATCGTTGTCGGTAAACATAAGCTCTGTAACCGACACGGTATCGTTCTCGTTGACAATCGGTATTACACCATTGGCCAACATCACTTCCATGCAGTTTTTCTGATTGAGATAATGACGGCGTGTCGCAAAACTTTCTTTCAGCGTGAGTACCTGACCACAATATAGCCGATGCTCGCGAAACAACTCATAATACCTATTGATAAGTTTGGCCTGCCCTACGGCTGAATACAGCTGACGCGATTCTACCGAATCGAGCGTGGTGGAATCGACCGGCAGTTCGCTGCGCCCGGCAGCTACCGCTCCAGACGATACCAAAATCACATCTATCCCCTCCTGACGAAGTCGAGCCACCTGGTCTACCAGTGCCGACATACGGGTAATGTCGAGGGTGCCATCGGAACGGGTCAGCACATTTGATCCGATCTTCACGGCAATACGACGGGGCTTTTTATTTGATATACGGGTCATTCTATTCTGAAAATTGAAAAATTTACCGAGCCATAGACACGGTGTTCCATAAAACCGGGAAGAGTGGAAAAGTCGTATGCCCGCGAATGTTCTATTATAAACAACGTTCCGGGGCGCACCATACGCGATGACAATACAAGAGGTGGAATTTCGGCAAAACGCGGCAGATCGTAGGGAGGATCGGCAAATATTATATCAAATGTCGTGGTGCATGTCTCTATGAACCGAAACACATCACCACGTATCAGCGTAAGCTGATCGCCGACATTCAACTGTTCAGTCACGCTTCTTATAAAACGCCACTGCGTGGCAGCCTTTTCCACAGCCGTGACATGGCTACACTCTCTCGACAGAAATTCAAACGTTATGGCTCCTGTACCGGCAAACAGATCCAATACCGTTGAACCTTCAATATCAGTAAGATTCTCAATGACATTGAATATATTTTCACGCGCAAAATCTGTAGTAGGACGTGCTGTGATATTAGTAGGGACATTAAAGCGTCGGCGTCCGAACCGTCCACGGATTATTCTCATATAAGCAGTAGTGAAGAGAGTTCAACAGGAATTGACAGTGCCGCAGTGCCTTCACGCAACAGCGGCGTCGGCAGCGATGCCGGAGCGATATCGTCAAACGAGCCGGCCAGCAGAGTTGATGCACTCTGACGGCGATCGGAATGCCCAGACGTACGCACACGCACATCAGCGGCGGTCAGACCAACGACGTTTATCGCGGCAAGCGCATAGTAAAGGACATCCGAATCAGCCCTGACTTCAAAACTGTTGGCAAGCAAGAGCCGATTGCCCCTGCGAATTACAATATAAAGACCGCGACTGCCGAAAAAATGGAGATTGACGACCGGCGACGGGGTCGTGGTATCTACGCTATAGCAACGCGCCACAACAACCATCGGATGATGGTAGCGCGGAGTATTGAACGTTCGCCGCAAAAAAGCGTCGAGAGTCTCCGGAAGACACAGCCATGCCGTCGCATCGCACAGCGTGCCGTGGGTTTGGGCTAATACAGCATCAGTGTCGGCCGACATTGTGGCATCAGCAATAGATTCCGACAGCTGACTATCAGTGCCAACCGGAACCAACAACAGTTCTCGCGTACCGATTGAGATATCTACCCGACCGTAATCGGCAAGCATCGATGGATGTGAGTATACGGCCTCCTCAAGATCTGCAACTTCCGGAAACTCCGTAAGCTGCGAGTGGTGTAATCGTATATCGGTATACCGCAGCCGTTCGCTATCGCTACCGGCCAGCGGGTCGTATATGGCATATGACAGATGCTCCGGGCCAAGGGATACAGCCATGCGCAAGCGGTGGCGGTCAGCATTTTGTGAGGTAACAACTGCACTATTATCTGAATCCATATTGTCTACCTTAAACGTTGGTTGGAATTATATGAGTTGGGAGAACCGATATTGCGTGATCCGTTGCCGTAGCCCGGCCCGAAGAAACTTCCGCCAAACTCTTCTTCATCCTCTTCATAACCGTTGCGGTCGCGGCTGTCGGGCTCGTCGATATACGATCCGTCGGGATTTCGGCGGCGGATCTTGTTGTCTTTCGGCTTATTCTTCTTTATATCTTCGGGTTTCTGCTTGTCGACCGGAGTTTCATATATATTCCAGGCCTGTTCTACATCCCAGTTCTTTTTCAGATTGATTTTTTTTGGGAAATAAAATACGTCTTCGGGCTGCAGACTGTCGGCAATCGATCCGGTATCCCACTTGTGGTTGTCATTACGGTCGATATACATCCGGGCATAATACTCGCCTGGCAGAATGTGGGGAAATGCCGCCGTACCGCCGATTACCGAGGCGGTATCAGCCACATTATCGTTTTTCAACAGCTCTACGATAGCTCGTTCGGAAGGTTGCAATCCGCTCACAATAAAGTATAATGCCGAATACTCCTCGGCCTCCCTGACGCTAAACTCATGATGCAGAGTATTGTTCCAATGACCGTAGATACCGAATACAGATGCCGAGTCGACCGTGAGGCGGTAGCGTGCTCCCGGCTCCCAGCTGTAGTCAATCTGATATTTTTTCAGATTAATGGAGTCAGGGCGTATCAATTTGGGCGATGCGATTGTGTCCCATACGGTGTCGCGCTTTATTTCCATCCGCAGGCCGGAGTCAATGATTCTGGATAACGGCTGTTCGGTCGACAACGTAATCGGCCCGTAAAGATCCTGTGTCGACGATGATTTCACATTTAACGTAAGGAAATCGACCGGCGGAACAGAGTCGGCCACTTCTTCTCCATCCTTATTTTTCTTCTTTTTCTTTTCTACCTCTTTCGGTGGTTTGAAATAAAAATTAAGTGTATCTGTCCGCCAGTCCCACACCTCATCTACATCGGGACGATACGTGGTGACAGCCAGTTGTAGAGAGTCGGTAGAGATCAGCAGCGAATCGGTAATAAAGTATTCGAGCGAATCGGCAGCCAAGTTGCGATTAAGTATCGCCCACTCCGAGTCCGGATGTCCGTCGAGAGCGCCACCGACAGGACGTATGGTTGGCAATGAATCAGACGGGGCGCCCATCACCAGCGATACTTTATGGCGCGACTGCCGCTGATAGTCTTTGATATACTGCGCGATATAATTTTCGTTAAACCACGTCAGCAATACATCGTTGGGCAGATACCGCACCACCTTACGCGTCACCAGAGAGTCTTCGCCGGCCACGTTAAGCAACGAGTCGGTGACTACTGAATCGGCCACCTGCGGAGACACCACCACGTCGTAAAATGCAATATCTTCCGAACGATCCCAATGGTAGTCGCGATTAACATCGTTGATAGCATACAGCCGGTAGTTGCCTGGCTTCAGCCCGCGGATGGTAAACTGACCATACTGATTGGTCTTGGCAATACGCTCCATGGGCAACGTGGTCAGAGCCGTATCCGACATATTGGAATACACACCCACAAGCATTCCCTGTGCGGGTTCAAGCGTGCGGGCTTCAAACACCATTCCCGATATTTTCAGCGAATCAATATCAGAACCCGTAGAAAAATCTACAGCCAACCCATCGAGCACATTTCCTTCATTAAGATCTTTTATCGCATCGGAAAAATCTACAGTATACGTAGTGTTAGGCAACAACGTATCACGAAGTTCCACAATGACCTTATGACCGCTGGCCGTAATCGACGGATTCAACTTCTGGGCCGGAGAGACCACTACCTTCGTCGAAATATCCTGAAGCTGTACATTTTCGTCAAACTCAAGCACTACCTTATTGCCCGAAAAGTTCCGTCCTCCTATAGAAGGAGTAGTCTTTACAAGCACCGGCGGATCGTAGTCATACGCCCCTCCGTTCGGACGGCCTATCGAGGCACACGCCGCCAGCAACATTCCGGCAGCGGCTCCAAGCAGATAGTGCAATCTATGGTGTGGCATTCTCATAATTATATAATAACGGAAATACAAAGATACGAAATTTAACGGTGATTTCACGAAAAAAACTTTCAGGCAGGTATTGCCGGATATAAAAAAAATATCTATCTTTGCAGTCGCCAATTCGGGGTGTAGCACAGTTGGCAGCGCGCCACGTTCGGGACGTGGAGGTCGGAAGTTCGAGTCTTCTCACCCCGACTTTACAGATAAGAATCAGCATCAACGCTGATTCTTATTTTGTTTTCTACCAGGCGACTGTCAACTCTGATCGGCGACCACACCAAGCTAAAGCAAACGTATACACACGGCTTTTTGTAGCAAACGGCTTTTTTGGACACAAGCCACTCCTGACGAATAGGAGTGATTATGTTTGACAAAACATAGCTCTTTCAGCAAAATTGCATATCTTTGCAGTGTCGTTCAAGAGAGAACGGCATTATATATTGTAGGCGTTTAGCATAATCTGATTTCGGAAAACTGGACACTTTCACGACTCTAAAGATTTTGCGATGTGCTTACGCTCTCGATTGTGTATTCTCAATATGCAATAACGAGGCGTGGGCTGTTGCTATCCGTAGAGTCAGGCAGTCCAGAGCCTCCGAAATAGATTAGCTAACAGTTTCCACGCCTTTTTGTGTAATCATAATCGTCCGATAGGAAACTGAAGGCATTCTTTCATTATGGCAATTATTTTTTTAGCCGTAATTTCTGGCATTGCACTACTTGTTTTGATCGTTGGATTGATTTCATTTGCTGTAATTTCATATAAAGACGCAGTAAAGCGCAAGCATGAGCATGAACATGAAATCGAACAGATCCAAATCGCCAATAGCGAGAAGCTAAAGGCAGCAAAAATTAAAGAGCAGACAAAAATACAATCACAATGGGCCGAAAGAGTTGCTCTTTTTGGCGAACCAACAATCATATTTGATATATATTCTAACCCCAACAGAAACATTGCCGTATATGAGCCATTAAGCGTCATTTTTATCAATGAGAAAAAGTATGATTTCAAAAATATACTTTCGTGCAGAATCGAAACAATAACAAAGGTCAAGAAAGGTACAGAAACGCGTATCACCAAACCCGATAGCGCTGATATGGCAATGGAGCAACTACTGTGGGGTATGGGTGAAAAATATAATGTCAAATCAACGACACAAGTTATAAGAGAAGAAGATAAAGTTTCAAAAACACATATCGTTTATATCGGTGTAAATGATATTATCGACCCTCAACAGAAGGTGACTTTTTATTCTTCGGAAAACGCCAACAAGTTACTTTCCACGCTCAATGTGATAATTGAACGGAACAAGCAAGCATAACAGACAACAAACAATGGCCGCTCCGGGACAGCGAAATCAATCAGTCTTTCTATAATGCTGTCATGGGGGATAGATATATGAGTTTTATTTGTACTTCTGCAGTCGTATTGACTACCTTTCTGGTATCAGAAACCATTTTTTTGGCGTGAGGTGATGCACGTATCAAAATAATCCATTATTTTTGTATTCCAAAAAAATGACATAAATGTCGGTTTTTGGAAGTATACTATATTATAATGTATATTTGTGAGTCCTTTTTAACCGAAAAAGCAATCCGTTATGACATCAAGGGAAAGAAGTACATAAACACCCTGTCTTAGTATTATTTTTCGGATATAGGAGTCCGCAACGCTATTCTTGACTATAGACAGCAGGAAGAGAGTCACATTATGGAGAATATTATCTTCAATGAGCTTAAAATTCGAGGTTACCAAGTTGATGTAGGTATGGTGGACCATAGAACAACTAACAAAGAAGGGAAAACCATCCGTAAGCAATATGAGGTCGATTTCGTTGCAAATCAAGGTAGCCAACGCTACTATATCCAGTCT
>CAZOCO010000058.1:0-13230 GCA_964578325.1 uncultured Muribaculum sp. | reverse complement strand
CAGAATCTTCTGCAGCACTCCCGCGAAACCGCAAACCTGTGTGCCATCATGGCGCCAGAACTCGGTCTGAATCCTAAAAAGGCACGTCGCGCCGGCCTGCTGCACGACATAGGCAAGGTGCCCGACGAAGAGCCCGAACTGCCACACGCATTGCTGGGTATGAAGCTTGCAGAAAAATATAAAGAAAAGCCTGAAATATGTAATGCCATCGGAGCCCATCACGACGAAATAGAGCAGACATCGCTTCTTGCACCTATTGTTCAGGTATGCGATGCCATCTCCGGCGCTCGCCCTGGTGCCCGTCGCGAGATCGTAGAGGCTTACATCAAACGTCTGAACGATCTTGAACAGCTCGCCATGTCGTATCCAGGTGTCATCAAGACATATGCTATACAAGCCGGTCGTGAACTGCGAGTAATCGTAGGCGCCGATAAGATCGATGATCAGGAGACCGAAAAGCTGTCAAGCGAAATAGCCAAACGCATACAAGATGAAATGACCTACCCCGGACAGGTCAAGATAACCGTGATACGAGAAACACGCTCGGTAAGCTTCGCAAAATAACCGATGGAAGATAATAACCTCAACGACTCTACCCTACCCGACAAATGTGAGTCTGGTGGAGAAATCACAGGGAATTGCGCCGGAGGCCACAAAGACTGTCCGCGAGGAAAACTCCATTGCTACAACTGGCTTGGAGATATCCCCGGAGACAAGTCGACCGACCTTGTTGAAGTACAATTCAAGAACACCCGCAAGGGATTCTACCACAACACCGAAGGGCTACAATTGTCTATCGGCGACATGGTAGCGGTAGAAGCTTCGCCCGGACACGACATCGGACAAGTCACCATGACAGGACGCCTGGTAGAACTGCAGATGCGCAAAGCAGGTGTACGCCCCGATGCCGAACTAAAGAAAATTTTCAGGATAGCGCGGCCGTCTGATCTTGAAAAATACGAGAAGGCCCGGGCCCGAGAAACCGATACAATGATACGCTCCCGCAAGATAGCCGAAGAGCTCGGTCTTGCCATGAAAATCGGCGATGTCGAATATCAGGGCGACGGCAACAAAGCTATATTCTACTACATAGCCGATGACCGTATCGACTTCAGAAAACTGATAAAGATACTTGCCGACACATTTAAGATACGCATCGAGATGAAACAGATCGGTGCAAGGCAGGAAGCCGGACGCATAGGCGGTATCGGACCATGCGGACGCCCGTTATGCTGTTCATCATGGATGACTAATTTCGTCACAGTAGCCACCAGTGCCGCCCGGTATCAGGATCTGTCGCTCAATCCGCAAAAACTTGCAGGACAGTGTGCAAAACTTAAATGCTGCCTCAACTTCGAGGTCGATACTTATATCGAGTCGATAAAGAAGCTGCCTCCACGCGAAATACCGCTCGAGACACAGGATGATACATATTATCACTTCAAAACCGATATATTCAAGCGCGAGCTCACATATTCCACCGACAAGCATATCGCCGCAAACCTTGTCACCCTCAGCTCCGACCGTGTGTTTGAGATACAGGCAATGAACAAAGCCGGCGAAAAGCCGCTTAAGCTGGTGGAAGAAAGTGACCAGAAAGCTCCGCAGAAAAAAGAATTTGTAGAGCTTGTAGGCCAGGACAGTGTAACACGTTTTGATAAGGTAAAGAAGAAAAAGAAGAAGAAAAACAATTCAGCCAACCGACAGCAAGGCGATGCCGCACCACAACAGCCGGGTCAATCCGACAACGACAGCAAGCCACAGTCGCACGGCAATAATAACCGCCGCCGCAATCGGCCACACCGCAACAACGGCGGTCAACGTCAGAATACCGATGGCAACCGTCCTGACAAAGATTAGACTGACAGTATATGTAGCCATACTGCTATGTATGGCCGGCTGTTCACGCCCGTCACAGCGTGAATATTCACAATTTGTCACTCTTGACACCCAAGGATGGGTATACAACGACACTGTACGTATTATTGCCGATATGCCGGACTCCACTGCCACGGGGCCGCTACTGATACATACGTGCCACGATGACGACTACGTATATGCCAACTTATGGGTGGAAGTAACATATCACGGTTCCGACAGTACGCGCACACTGTGTCGCGACACACTTAATCTGCCTATGGCCAACAAATACGGTCAGTGGCTCGGAAAAGGCTTCGGCACTACATTCCAGACTACCGACACAGTTGTAGCCGACTATATTATGCATCGTGGTGATACCGTGATACTGCGTCACGTGATGCGTGTAGATACTCTCGGACATATATCACAGATAGGACTTTCACTTGGCAACGACAATCATTGATTACAACAACAATGGAGCTTCACACTTTCACATCACCCGATGAACTTGCATTGCGCTACGGCAAGATACGCCGGGCAATGAGCGATAGCAGCCTTGACGCAATACTTGTAAGCTCAAACCCTAACCTATACTACACTACCGGCACCATTATAAGCGGATGGGTATATATTCCCTACGAAGGGGAGGTACTTTATCTCGTACACAGGCCAGAACGGCTCACCGGGAAAAATATACATTCCGTACGCAAGCCCGAGCTTATAGTCGAAACTCTTCGTTCGCTGGGTGTCGCGCTGCCTACACGGCTTGGCATCGAACTGCAGAGTCTCGACTACAAGAGCGCCATGCGGCTCATAAAAGCTTTTGACGGAATAGAAACTGCCGACTGTTCGGCTACGCTCTATGCCGCCCGATACATCAAGACCGATTACGAAATCAGTCTGCAAAAACAGTCGGGAGTACGACACTCTGCCGTGTATTCCCGCATCCCCGGCTTATATCAGACCGGGATGACCGACATAGAGCTACAGATTGAAATCGAACGTACCCTTCGGCTTGAAGGCTGCCTGGGACAAATGCGAGTAGCCGGCGATACGATGGAAATATTCATGTCAAACGTACTTGTCGGCGAGAATGCCGACAACCCGTCGCCCTACGACTTTGCGATGGGAGGAGCAGGCATGGATCCATCTCTGCCAGTAGGAGCCAACGGAACACTTATACAGCCAGGAATGTCAGTGATGGTGGATGCGAATGGTAATTTTACCGGATATATGACCGACATGACCCGAGTTTTCTCGCTGGGTACATTATCCGATTTGGCGATGAAAGCCCACGAATGTTCGATTCGCATATGTGTCGAGCTGGCTCAAACAGGTCGCCCCGGTGTAAAAGCGTCAGATTTATACGACCTCGCTGTCGCCATAGCAGCTGACAGCGGCTTGTCACGCTACTTCATGGGACACACTCAAAAAGCCGGATTTGTCGGCCACGGCATAGGAATAGAACTCAATGAAGCTCCGGTACTCGCTCCACGCTCCCGCCATATTCTGGCCGAAGGCAATACCATTGCCATCGAACCGAAATTTGTAATCCCCGGCACAGGGGCTGTAGGCATAGAAAACACTTATATCGTACGAACCGACGGAATGGAATGTATCACCTCCGCTCCGACACAAATCATATCCCTGCAATGAATCTTGCCGACCGCCTCAATCAGTCAATATTCCATATTGTCGGTACTACTGCCGACGGTATGGGACGCGAATGCTACGTAGTAGGTGGATATGTACGCGATCTGTTTCTTCATCGCCAATCGAAGGATATAGACTTTGTGACGGTAGGTTCCGGAATAGAAGTAGCCACAGAGGTAGCCAAAGCCCTCGGTCGTGGCGCACACTGCAACGTCTTCCGAAACTTCGGCACAGCACAAGTAAAAAAAGGAGCGCTGGAAATAGAGTTTGTAGGAGCGCGTCGCGAAAGTTACCAGCGTGACTCACGCAAGCCCATAGTCGAAGACGGGACACTCGACGACGACTTGTCGCGTCGCGATTTCACGATCAACGCTATGGCCATATCGGTCAATACCTCAACGTTTGGAAACCTCATTGATCCGTTTAACGGACTATCAGACCTCGATGCCCAGATAATACGCACTCCGCTTGATCCCGACATCACATTCAGCGACGACCCGCTGCGCATGATGAGAGCTATACGGTTTGCCACACAATTGGGGTTTGTCATCGACGACATCACATTCGACGCTATAGTGCGCAAGGCCGATCGCATTGAAATTATTTCGCGCGAACGCATTGCCGACGAACTGATGAAAATAATGGCATCGCCAGTGCCTTCTACCGGATGGGAACTGCTATCGTCAGCCGGACTGCTGAAATATATTCTGCCCGAACTCGACGCAATGCGTGGGGTGGAAACCGTAGGCGGCCGCGGACATAAGGACAACTTTCTTCACACCATGGCAGTTCTCGACAAAGTGGCATCAAAAAGCGACAATATCTGGTTGAGATGGGCAGCCTTGTTTCACGACATAGCAAAACCGATAACCAAACGATGGGATACCCGGCTTGTATGGACATTCCACAACCACAACTTTATCGGAGCAAAAATGATTCCCGGTATCTTCCGCCGTATGCGCCTACCCATGAACGAGAAAATGAAGTTCGTACAAAAAATAGTAGAACTTCATATGCGTCCGATAGCTCTGGTAGAAGACACTGTAACTGATTCTGCCGTCAGACGTCTGCTGTTTGATGCCGGCGACGACATCGAAGCCCTGATGACGCTGTGTGGTGCCGACATCACCTCGCGCAACGCCGATAAAGTTCGACGCCACTTGGCCAACTTTGATCTTGTACGCCAGAAAATGACAGAGCTCGAAGAACGCGATCGCATACGATGCTTCCAGCCACCGGTTGCCGGAGAAGAAATCATGGCTGCATTCAGCCTGACACCATGCCGCGAGGTAGGTATGATAAAAGACGCTATAAAAAATGCCATTCTCGACGGCATAATTCCCAACGATCGCGTAGAAGCACTGAAATATATGTACCAGAAAGGACGTGAGCTAAATCTCACTCCATCACAACCAATCATCACAGAATGAAACTACAACTGATATCTCTTCTGTCAGCCTTGCTGATGGGTATTTCACCCGTTTTCGGCAACTCATCGGCCGAAATACGCAAAAACTGGATCGAAGCCGGAACAATAAAGAACGGCACTCCGGGCGTGACAATACACACTGCCGTCGATCTGAAAAATGTAAAGAATCAACTGGTCATGTGCCAGGTAATGTTTTTCTCTACACCGGGCGGATGGTCTCTGCGCGACACCAACAATCAATACCGTTTGTCGCCATCGCTCAACTATGTGGCAGCATTTGAGTATTTTCGACCCACACAAACAGACGTCTCCCTTGATGACATTGCCATATTCATACCGATTGAAGAACTTCATCTAAAAGGTAACCATAAATACCGGATATACGCACAGGTGTCATTGTTGACCAACCCAGGTAAAGATGGCAAATTTTTGGCCGAGAGTGATTTTTACCCCATTCTTATCGACCTCACCGACAAGGCCAACATGAAGTCACTCCCCGATTCATCGGCACCAGTATCTAAAGAAGAAGCCAAAGAAATGGCCAAGAACTCGAAAGGGAAGAAATCTATCATACCCGTCGACAAGAAAAGCAAAAAAGAGAAAGCCGACAAAAAGAAATCAGAAAAGAAGAAAGACAAGAAAAAACGTCGCAAAGGCGACCAGGGAGATTCCGCCACCATACGCACACACAACAGCAAGTTCCGTAAAGAAGCCATCGACCCTGCTACATTCTGGGAAAAAGAAGAAGTAGACTCGGCGTCTCTGCCACGACTCTATATCGAGTAAGCACACATACAATAGAACTTTTTACTATACAACACGATATATGAAACCGTTAGTCAGTATCATCATGGGCAGTACATCCGATCTGCCTATCCTATCTAAAGCAGCGCAGCTGCTCGACGACTTCGAGATTCCGTTTGAAATGAACGCATTGTCGGCCCACCGCACTCCGGCCCAGGTTGAACAGTTCGCAACTGAAGCCGCCGGACGCGGACTAAAAGTAATCATCGCGGCAGCCGGAATGGCAGCTGCGCTTCCCGGGGTTATCGCCGCCAATACCACACTGCCGGTAATCGGTGTTCCCATCGCATCGACACTTCAGGGTGTAGATGCCCTGCTGTCGATAGTGCAGATGCCTCCGGGCATCCCAGTTGCTACTGTAGGCATAAACGGGGCCTATAATGCCGCCTTACTTGCCGTAGAAATGCTGGCACTTTCTGACGAGAATATTGCAAAACGTCTGGCAACATTCAAACTGGGTCTTGAAAACAAAATCGTAAAAGCCAACAAAGAACTGGCAGAAATACAGTATAAATTCAAAACCAACTGATGGGAATTTTCGACTACAGGCGTCGCAACGCAACCGAAGTCCACATAGGCAACATAACTATAGGCGCATCAAATCCTATTGCGCTACAGTCAATGACCAACACATCGACCATGGATACTGACGGATCGGTGGCGCAATGCATGGCCTTGGCTGATGTCGGCGCCGACATTGTGCGACTGACGGCACAAGGTGTCAGAGAAGCCGATAATATCGGAGTGATACGATCACATCTGCGTTCTATCGGAATACTCACACCGCTTGTAGCCGACATTCACTTCAATCCGAAAGCAGCCTTTGCGGCAGCTGAAAAAACGGAGAAAGTACGTATCAATCCCGGCAACTTCGTCGACCCGGGGCGAACATTCAAGCATCTGGAATTTACCGATGAAGAATATACTGCCGAACTGGCACGTATAAATGAGGTATTCGGCAACTTCCTCGACATATGCCAGCGCAACAATACTGCCGTAAGGATAGGTGTCAACCATGGATCGTTGAGCGACCGCATCATGAGCCGCTACGGCGATACTCCGGAAGGAGTTGCCGAGAGTGCCATGGAATTTCTACGCGTAGCCCGCAACCATGAATTTAAGGATATCGTTGTTTCGGTTAAAGCGTCGAATGTAGTCGTCATGGTGAATACGGTGCGTCTGCTTGCCCGACGCATGGCCGATGAAGGTATGGCGTATCCATTCCATCTCGGTGTAACCGAAGCCGGAGATGCCGATGATGGCCGCATCAAGAGTGCAGTAGGTATAGGAGCACTTCTTTCTGAAGGTATAGGAGACACGATACGTGTCTCATTGAGCGAAGACCCCGTCAACGAAATTCCGGTAGCACGAAAAATCGTAGAATACATAACCCGCCGCAATGGCTCGCCTTCATACAATGTAACTCCTATAGAAGGGTATGATTCGTTAAAACCCGGTCGATTGGTGACAATGGAACTATCGGAAATCGGAGGAAACCGCCCCACGGTAATAGTATCTCCGAAAGAGTATATACTCTCCGACTATGAGGTAGTCGATGGCTATAACTCTTTGACACCGGAACGCATCAGTCAGCTGAAAAACTGCAACAAAGTTCTTATTCTGGAAGCTAAAGGTCCCAACATTTCGGGCGAGATTCAGTCAATAGCCCACACTCTGTTAAATCATAGCATCAATCTGCCGATGATAGCCCACGTGGTATATGATGAACCAGCTATCGATGCTGAAACCGTTAAACTCCATGCTGCCGTAGACTTCGGCACACTGCTACTCAACGGCTTGCGCGACGGTATATGGATAGAGTCCCCATACCTGTCGACCGATGAACTGCACGAACTATCGCTAACACTACTGCAGGCGACCCGTGTGCGTATCAGCCGAACCGAATATATCGCATGCCCTGGATGCGGCCGGACACTATTCTCCCTACAGGAAACGCTAAAAGCTGTAAAGTCCGCGACATCGCATCTGAAAGGGCTGAAAATAGGCGTAATGGGCTGTATCGTCAACGGCCCAGGTGAAATGGCCGACGCTGACTACGGGTACGTCGGAGCCGCCGCAGGACACATCAGCCTATACAAAGGTAAAAATTGTGTAGCCAAAAACATACCGCAATCAGAAGCCATCCCCCACCTCATCGCCCTGCTGAAAGAAAATGGCGACTGGGTAGAACCTTGAAAACACAAGCCATATGCATCTAATAAAATGGCTGGCCCCATCAGTGGAGTCAGCCATTAATATTATAGCATGATATTATCAGTCGATACGGGATATTACCACCGGACCGTGAAGTCCTGACGGATGCAGCGGATCGTCGGCCTTGACGTGCTGCCAGGTGGTAAATGTCTGGCGACCGGATGTACGTGGCGTACCGTTGACAAACCAATCGGGCCACTGCTCATTGACGATACCGTCGTAGGGCAATTGTTCGTCACCGATAAGACGGTTTTGCCATAGATTGACAACATCGATCTGGAGAGCGTTATGACCATCGGCCGACAGGGCATCGGTAATGTCGATACTCCATGGGGTGCACCACAGAATACCAAGATCTTTACCATTGAGCTTGACACGTGCCATTACGTCTACATCACCGAGCGATAGTTCATAGCGACCATTGGCTTCAGGTTGCAGATCAAACTCACGTGTATATGTGGCTGTACCTGAATAATAACGTATGTCTTTATTGTCGGAATCTTTCCAGTCAAACAATCCGGTAGACTCAACAGTAACATTATCACCGTTCAACATAGGGAATAATATATTCCAGTCATTGTCAAGCGACAGAACATCTGAACGTAGAGCGAGCTGTTGCGGAGCAGCTTCGCCCGAAGGCTCAACATCGTCAAATACGATAAAGTAAGATTGTGCAGGTTCAAAAGTGAGAGTCAAAGCGCCGTCGGTATGTGCGATAGGCGTCATCTTACCCGTCATAGGATCGGCCAGAGTGGCGCGACGTCCAAAATCACGGAGTTGGAACGTAGCTGCGCGTGTCGTATCGGTGCGGTTAGCAATAAAGTATATCTCGCAATCGTCGGCCGTGCGGTGAGTGTAACGGAAATTCTCGCTCTCGACATCATCACCTATTTCATAAGCCACAAAGTCAGGAGCAACGCCCAGTGTATCAGAGAGTATAGCAGCTGTGAACTGATAGGGCTGATACATCCGGTCAGTTTCCCCGTCATACAGAATCATGTTAGGACTACTCCACAGTTTTTCGGCCAAAGCCCTTACTTCGTTATCGGACTCCGGATAACCTGAAAGACCTGGGGCAAACTGTGGCGGACGACCTACAACTGTAGCACCGGCATCGACAAGCGACTGGATCTTACGCAACATATCGGCCGACATTGAAGCATAATCAGGGAGCACAACTATACTGTATGACGCACCACCGGGAAGATTTACTTTACCGTCGCTACCGACTGTTGCCGTCATGAATACGCTTGGCGGACAGCCGTCGAAATTATATCCGCGACGGTCAGACAGGAATCTCTTCGCATCGATGAGCGCGGAGTTGGGCGCACGGAATGTGTGCGGCTGGCTTTCGGGAACAAGATACATGATATCGGCAACAGTACGCCCCTGCTGAAGCATGTATTGTGAACGCGAGATATAATCGTGATACGGACGAGACATCGGCCACCATGTCTGACCGCGATCCCAGTGGCATCCATACGGGCCCATGGTCATACCAGGCTTGATTGAATCGTCGAGAGCCTGATGCTGGAATGTATGGAACATAATACGGTTGACACCGGCGGCAAGCGCCCAGTTGGTCTGATTCTTCATCATTCCGGGATACTGTTTCCAACCGTCAAGATAGGAGGTAAACGACTCTGCGGGTACTACCGGCTGACCGATTACATGTGCAGCCGATACTCCCTCGTATACGGCATATTGTGTATCAAATCCGAATCCTTTTGCCCAGAATTCGCACATCGGCATATCGGTGGCCACGCCAAGCTCAAGGTCGGAAGCCGGAGTCATATCATAAGGCTCGATTGAGAGTTTCATGCCGTTTTCATGAGCCTTTTCGCGAACAGCACTGATGTGATTTTCAACAATGAGTTCCTGAACGGTACGACGCAAATCCCACAGGAAGCGCTCAGAGAGTATGGAATCACCGACAATGCGACCAGAGTATACCGGCAACCATGGTGTAGGATCATAACCGCGACGATTCTTAAACTCTACAAGCAAAGAATCAGTCCAGTTCTGCGCACCCATTTCCCATGAGTCGATGTGCAACATTTTCAGGCCACCGAAAGTAGATGATTGATCGCCGACACGTTCAAGCAGCGGGTCGAGAAAATGAGAGAAATGAGAGGCGAGGTGAGTACGGTTCATTTTATCGCATTCCATACCCACACCGGGTACTGGAGCCGGGCGCGACACCGAGCCGGTATTACGCGCCCCAAGACGCATTATAGTCCAGCGACCTTCGGGTACAATCCACTGCACTCGTCCGGTAGAATCCATTGCAGAGGTAAGGTTGACAATAGAAGCCGGATCAATTCCGATATGGTTGATCTCACCGTCGGCCAACGGACCTGCGGGGGGAAGACATTCACGCACATTGGGTGTTGACGAATATGGAGCACGAATATATAGCGCTTTTTCCGAAATATTGTGCAATCGGGCAGAATCTTCGGGACAAGGGAATGCCAGCAAAGCTACATCTTCGTAATAACGGTTCCACTCCTCGGTAACCTCGGGAGTAAACGTACGTGTACCGAAAAATGGCGGACGTGGATCAGGCTTCGGCACTACTATATCAATAGTATCAGGCCCTGTGACATAAACTTTCGATGTAACGAGGTGGCGCATTGACTCCGGGCCAGTAACCCACGGGCCTCCGCTACCATTCCATCCCGGGCCGATGCCAAGTGTCATCTGTATGTCGAGACGACGACACTCGTTGACAGCCCATTCAAACGTATCCATCCACTCCTCGCTCATGAAGTCGACATTACCGCGTGGTACACCGACCTGCACCTCAAGGAAAATTACATAGCCGATACCGGCTTCTTTCATCGCCTCAAGATCTTTGGTAATACCTTCACGCGAAAGATTTCCGTCCATAAAATACCAATAGACACCGGGCCGCGAGTCGAGTGGCGGTGTTGCGAACCCCTCGGCAAGTCGATCTGCACCTACCGGCCCCCGGGAACACCCGGCCATAGTAAGCAATGCCGCAAAAAGAACTGCAAAATAACGTAACATGTTTAATAAATGTTTTTTATTTCCGCGTCGTAGCGGAAGGTTTTGATGATGATTAGGTTTAGTCAAGTGAGGCATGAGTGGCGCATACGCGTCGATCAAGAAACTGTGTCGCCATACGGTCGAACTGGGCAGGATTTTCAGATGTCAGATATTCCACGTCGCCTGTACGTGTCAGACGCGATTCCATTTCGGGGTGGCGCGACAGATAGTCTTTAAGACTGTCGGCGACAAGCTGCCCTTGACAGAGCAATTCGATGTCTGACGGCACCATAGCCCGTATTTTTGGATAAAGCAATGGATAGTGGGTGCATCCGAGTATTATTGTATCTATTTCTGAATCTTTTCCGATAAGCTGATTCACATATTTGGCAACAAAATAATCGGCACCCGGAGAGTTGTATTCACCGCTTTCGACAATCGGGACCCACATAGGGCAGTCTTGCGACACGGTGGAAAATTCAGGATTCAGTTTAGCGATCTCCATGTCGTAGCTGTGCGACCGGATGGTGCCAGGTGTACCAAATACCCCGATATGGCCGTTTCGCGACTTGGCTACGACAGCTTCGGCCGTAGGTCTTATTACTCCCAACACCCGGCGAGAACTGTCAATTTGAGGTAAATCTACTTGCTGAATGGTACGCAAAGCCTTGGCAGAAGCTGTATTGCACGCAAGAATTACCAAGGGGCATCCACGGCCAAAGAGGTATTTTACCGCCTGCAACGTAAATTGATACACCACATCAAACGACCGTACGCCATATGGAGCTCTGGCGTTATCACCAAGATACAAGTAGTCGTATTGCGGCATTGATTTCCGCATTTCACGCAGAATAGTAAGACCGCCATACCCGGAGTCAAAAACTCCAACCGGACCCATATATGGTAACGAATCGTTCATATATCCAAAGTTACGCAAAAAATAAAAACCTTCCAAACCCGAGCATGGGTCTGGAAGGCTTAAATGCGATTTCTATAGTGGTCTGATATTCTATCAGAGACCAAGTGCCTTCTTCACATCAGCAGTGATGTTGATTACATCAGTACCGGTATAGAGTGCTGCACCATTTTCAAAGACGAAAGTAAGGTTCTGTTCCTGACCTACTTTTGTAATAGCGTCCTGTACTTTCTGAATTACGGGAGCCATAAGCTGCTGGTTCTGACGCTGGAGATCCTGTGTAGCGGTAGCACGGAACTGTTCAAGCTTTGTATAAAGATCCTGCAGTTCCTGCTGACGACGCTGCTTGATAGCTTCGGGAGTAGAAGGATCGAGATTCTGGAAGTCAGCATACTCCTTGTTCATCTGTTCCTGGAGTTTCTGGAATTCGGCTTCGTAAGTCTTTGACGCAGCCTCAACCTTTTCTGAAACTTCTTTTACATCAGGGAGAGCCTGCATGACTTCTTCTGTATTTACAACCCCGAATTTCTGGGCTGAAACAAACATCGGGAGCGCTACAAGAGCGGCTACAATAATTTTCTTTATCATTTTAGTTTTTGTTTGATTTCGTAATTAAGTTAATTTTACGTAGTTGCAAAGATAGTAAACTATTCGCAAATATACGGAAAAAGAAATGCAAAAAAATATTATTTTCCGTAGCCCATCTTTGTCAGGACTTCATTTGACACATCTATACGTGGAGAAGCAAATATGATGTTTGACGATGAAGCACGATCAAACACGCACTGATATCCGCGTTCCTCACTCACTTTCTTTACTGCGTTATATATCTCTTCTTGAATAGGTTGCATCAACGACTGACGCTTTTTATATAGTTCGCCTTCCGGTCCGAAATATTTATATCTCAATTCGGTAGCTTCTTTTTCTTTTGCCACGACCTCGGCCTCTTTGGCGGCTTTCTGCTCATCGGTCAGGAATACCATGTCGGCCTGGTAGTTTTTATAAATATTCTGTGCTTCGGTAGCCTTGGCTTCAACTTCTTTCTGCCAGCGCAACGAAATCTGATTGAGCTGCTCATTGGCCATCTCATACGATGGAATATTCTTGAGAATATACTCCATGTCGATCAACGCGAACTTCTGGGCAGAAGCTCCAAGAGCGGCAGCAACAATGACTGCCAAAGAGAGGATAATTCGTTTCATACGTTTTGTCTTTTATAAACTATGACATCGGAGAAGCCGAATAGTTTGATTGCGTTATGTATATTTAACAAATTAGAATTCCTGACCGAGGATAAAGTGGAACTGCGAACCACCTTTTGTTCCGAACACCTTGTCGAAACCAT
>CAZOCO010000057.1:0-13402 GCA_964578325.1 uncultured Muribaculum sp. | reverse complement strand
ACTACCCCCTTGTCGAACGGACAAAAGACCTGGTTGAGGTAACTCTCAATGTTGTTAATGCTAACGGTAGCACCGACTCACGCGAATACAATAATATTCCCGTGCAGCGCAACTTCCGCACCAACATCTACGGCTCTCTGCTCACATCGTCGCAGTTGTTCAACGTCGAGATCAAGCCCGGTTTCATGGAGCCAGACTACAATCTGCCGGTTGTCGTGACTTCAGAGGCATTTATCGCGGCTCTTGCTAATGGTGGTGCTGTAATTCCCGATGGCGCTACTGTAAGCTCCAACCTTCTGATGGGCGACATGAGTGCCCAGCACCCGATTACCGAGCCCGTAGAACTCGTGGTCAACGGTACATTGAGCAACACCGAAGGCGGACAGTTCATTATATCTTCTAATGTGACCATCTCGGGTACAGGAACAATCGAATCGGAAAAACGCGGTATGTTGTGGCTTACCGAAGGTGGTGTCCTCAATGTCAGCGGTGTGACCATTAATACTCCTGCACATGATCGTGGCGCCGGTACATGGATCACCGGTGGTGAGGCTCACTATGATGGCGTAACATTTAATTCCGGTTCAGGAACTATCAACGTACAGCCCGGTAGCGGTGCTGTCGTCACAGTTAAGAATTGCACTGTGACAAATACCTCTTCAAGCAAGTATGGAGCATGGTCATATGCCCTTAACTTCAGCGATGGCGACATCACACTTGATGGCAACGTAGTCAATGCCGTACAAGGTGCAATTGCATGTGTGAGAACTGCCAAGGTGACTGTGAATTCAGGTACATATACTACTAATTATTCAGCTCCGGGTGCCAACGACGCTTTTGCTGCCGTGTATGTTTCGGGTGATGGCGAAGTTACTATCAATGGTGGCTCATTCAGCTCGCCCCGCAAGAACTACGCAGTACTCTGCGGCGACAATGATGTTAACTCTCCTTACGGCAACGCCCTTCTGTTTGGTGGCGAGTTTAGCGACAAGCCTTACGATTCCAACACCGGCCGCGGATATGCCATCGAGCCTCAAGAGGGCTACGAGTATGTAGAGACAGGCAATGCCGCTTATCCCTGGAAAGTCGTAAAGAAGTAAGAAACGCAAAAACTATTCGATGAAGAGTTTAACCTCGATACTTTTGAATCTGATATTAATGGTGATGTGGACGGGCGCTGAAGCCCGCCCGCATCAGCCTGTGTCTGATTTGTCATGTGAAAAGTATTCCGAGGCTGAAATTAAGATTTTTTTCAACACAGGAAGCTCGAAAATCAATCTGTCGCTTGACGACAACCGTCGGGCCATAATGAGAATGGATTCATTGTTGACCAACATCAGCAATGATTCGTCGTGGGTTGTAAAGAAAGTGACTGTGAAAGGTTCGGCATCGCCCGAGGGGCCCGTTGAGCTTAACCGTACCCTGTCGCGTAAACGTGCCGATGCAATTTCCCGTCACTTTGCCGCCTATACCGACGATTCATCGATTCCCACCGAATTCCTCTTTGAAGGTGCCAACTGGAACGGCCTGCGTGCGCTTGTAGAGGCGACACCGGGTGTCCCCGACAGTGTGGATGTAGTCCGCATCATCGGCCTTGACAGTTCTGACCGACTTGCGCGATTAAAACGTCTGTCGGGAGGAACCACCTACCGCTGGCTGCTCAACAATCTGTTCCCCAAGTTGCGGTCATCGTCGGTAGTCATCTTTTCATTGCATCGTGAGGAAGTGCCTGAAGCAATCAAGGAACGCGTCATCGCCACCGTCGATACTACGACACGTGTATATATTGAAGACGACGTGGTCGAGACTACAGTTGTCCCCGTTACTGCCGAGCCTGAAGTCTCCCCTGTGCCGGCCGACGACTATGTGCGTCGCCTGTATATCAAGACCAACGCCATCGGATGGGCCATGGCCATTACAAACATAGCCTTTGAGATTGATGTAGTTCCGCACTTGAGCGTCACTCTGCCGCTCTATTATTCGGCGTGGGAATATGGCTCTCATAAGGTGAAGTTCCGTACATGTGCTTTCCAGCCCGAACTCAGGTTGTGGAATAACCCCAGCAATATGGGCTTCTTCGGTGGCATACATTTTGGCGTGGCGCAGTACAATGTGGCAGTCGGCGGTAAGTATCGTTTTCAGGATCATAATGGTCACACCCCGGCGCTTGGAGGTGGCTTGAGTGTCGGCTACCGTTGCACACTCGGGCATTCGCAACGCTGGATGATGGAGTTTACGGCCGGAGCCGGTGCATACAAACTTCACTACGACGTGTTCGACAACTCATCGGTGCCTCATGGCATGAAGCTCTATGAGCGTCGCAAGACGTTTGTCGGCATTGACAATGTTGGTGTCACCTTCATCTATGCGATACCTTTGCGCAAGAAAGGAGGTCGGCTATGAATCGATGGGCAACAATCGCCACTGTGTCGATGATGATGGCTGCTCTGACGGCCTGTGATGTGCATCAGTTCCCTTATGATGAGGAGAAGGAGCCCCTGCGGGTAATTCTTGACCTGGATTACTCCACGCAGATGCCGATATACACAATCATCGACTATCCTGACGGGACGGCGCAGAGCGTCAGCTCACGTGCCGAGATGCAATATCAGATACGCCACACCGTAGAGGTCTTCTCGACTGATGGCGGTACGGCCAGAGCTGCCATGTCCAGAGCTAAAGCCGAATATTCTACCACAGTCTATCGGCCCATGTCCGACGGTCTTGACACACAGATAGAGATCCAGGTACCCGATGGCCCTTATATGGCCATGGTGTGGACTGACTATGTGCCGATCAAGACTTCAGTGCAGCCATTCTACGACGTGTCTGACTTTGCCGATATTCATTATACTGATTTGACCGATTATATTGGCAGTACTGACATGCGAGATGCGTTTCGCGGTGAAGCCGAGTTCGTCATCCCTGACTACGACCTTGTAGCCGACAATATTGAGACCATACCGGTCACTATGACCAGGCCATTGGGTAAGTATATGATTATTGCCACCGATGTGCGTCAGTTCATCTCGCGTGCCTTGTCGCGCGGAGGCATAAATCCCGAATCCGTGTCTGATTCCCGCGCTTTCGACTTTACCAAATATAAAGTGCGCGTGGTCTATACCGGCTACGTCCCCACGGCGTTCAACATGTTCCTCAACAAGCCTGTTGACTCGGCCCTCGGTCTGTCGTATTTTTCTGAAATAAATCTTATAAGCGATGACGAGGCAATGCTGGCCTTTGACTATGTAATGGTCAATGGATCAGAGACCAAGATCGACGCTGTCATACAGATTGTAGACGAGGATCTGAATGTGTTGGCTCAATCTTCGTCAATGCGTATCCCGGTGGTACGTAGCAAGTACACCGAGGTGCGTGGAAAATTTCTTACAGCCTCCAGTTCTTCGGGTATCGGTATTATCACCGAATTCGACGGTGAGTATAATATCGAGATTCGATAGTAATCATTAATTTGAAACATAAATATTTACATCTAAATAGACCAAAATGAAAAAAACACTGTTTTCAACGATCATGTCGTTTGGGCTTCTGATGTCAATGGCATCATGTTCAGACGATAACCTGTCAGCCCCCGGCAACAATGGCGAGGTGACTTTCAACATCTCTGTACCCGGTAGCCCCCAGTCGCGTGCATTTGCCGACGGTACTACTGCCCAGAACAATGTAAAGTACTATGTCTATGACACCCAGGCCACCGAAACAGCTCCCGTAGCTACCGGTACCGTACCTATGAGCAACCTTAAGGGATCGGTAACCATCACTCTTGCCAAGACTCACACATACGATATCGTATTCCTGGCTACCTCCACCGAGTCGCCATATACATATGATGCAGATACCCGTGTGCTCGATATGAACTATGCTGGAGTAACCAACAGCAACGAGAATCTTGATGCATTCTACAATGTTGTCACCGACCTTAAGGTATCCGGCTCCGCTACTACAGAGGTTGCTCTGACCCGTCCGTTTGCCCAGCTTAACATCGGTACCAACGATCTGGCCCAATATGAGGAGTTGACTAAAACCACGGTAAGCGCTACCGCTGTCACCGTAAGCAATATCTACTCTTCTATCTACCTGATGGACGGTACTCTTCAGGGAGATCCCGCAGAGGTAACATTTGCCGCTGCTGCGCTTCCTGCCGGCGAGACATTCCCCGTATCCGCCACCGGCACTACCTACTCTTATCTCGCTATGGACTACCTGCTTGTCAACGACATAAAGGATATAGTGACTGTGTCGATGGAAGTCACTACAGCCAACGGTGCTACCGAGACTAAAGATTACGAGAACATCCCCGTGCAGCGCAACTACCGCACCAACATCTACGGTGCTCTCTTGACTGCTGACCAGACATTCGACATCGAGATTGTTCCCGGTTTCAACGATGATATCAATATCTCTACCGATCCCACCGAACCTGCAAAAGACGCTAATGGCGCATATCAGGTTAAAACACAGGGCGAATTGGAATGGCTTGCCAACCAGGTTAACGGCGGCAACAACATGTCGACCGCTACATTCTCGCTCCAGAACGATATTTACCTGACCGGCGACTGGACACCAATCGGTGGTGGCGGCAATGGTTTCAACATCCGTTTCAGCGGTAAGTTCCTCGGCAACGGCTATACCATCTACAATATGAATGTCAAGGCCACCGAACGTGCCGGTTTCTTCGGTTTCTTCAACGGTACTGTTGAAGACCTTAACTTTGACAATGCCCATGTTGCATCCAACCATTGGGCAGGTGTGGTTGCTGGATATTCTGACAACGAGACCGGTTCGACCTACATCAAGAACTGCAATGTAAGCAACTCTACCGTAATTCTTGCTGCCGAGCCCGACGGCGACGCTTGGGACAATGGCGACAAAGGTGGCCTTATTATCGGTTTCATGGCCGCCAGAGACCAGGTTGAAAACTGCACAGTCACCGACTGTGTGCTTCAGGGATATCGTGACCTCGGTGGTATCATCGGTTACGCTTCAGGTTCCGTTATCAAAAACAACACTGTCAATGGCCTCACGGTATATGTTGACAACTCACACAACTATAAGAACTATACTACACTTGGCACCGGTGGCAACGACGCTAACCCTGTGATTGGCGAGGCTACAAGCAGCACCGTTAACGAAGGTAATACATCGTCTAATGTCACTATTTCAGGGCTCGTAGCCGACGGTGTGACTACTGATGCCGAGGGCAACTACGTAATCACCAAGCCCGAAGGCCTTGTTTGGATGTCAACACAAGTTAACTCCGGTGCAACCAGATTCTCTGGTAAGACCATTAAACTTGGTGGCGACATTGATATGACCGGCGTTGAATATACTCCGTGTGGCAATGTGACTGCTTATCCTTCGATTACGTTCGCAGGCGTTTTCGACGGAGGTAACTATACTATTTCCAACCTTACTACCTCTGCTACCGTGACTCCAAACTGGGAGACTGCCGGTCTGTTCGGTTCTATTACCGGTAAGGTTCAGAATCTCACTCTCACCAATGTAAATGTCTCATCTACCCACTATGCAGGTGGTATTTGCGGTTACTCGTCTTCAAATGTAGGTATGGCTATTACCAACTGCCACGTGATTGGCGGAACAATCACATCTGCAGCCGAGCTTGTTGGCAGCAGCTGGGACAATGGAGACAAAGTGGGTGGAATCATCGGCTACGCAGTTGCCGGCGACGTAGTGAAAGACTGTTCGGTTGAAAACGTTACCGTTCAGGCTTACCGCGATCTCGGTGGTATCATCGGTTTCTCAAACGGCGCAACCGTATCGGGCAACACTGTTACCAATACCAAAGTCCTTGTAGATAATTCGCACAATTATAAGAACTATACTACCATCGGTAAAGGTGGTAATGATGCCGGCGAAATTATCGGCGAGCAGAGTGGCGGTACAAACGACAACAACACCGCTACCGACGTTGTAGTAGCTTATGTAGCAGAATAATAGGTATCCCTACTACCGCTGGTGCTATAGGCGGACTGGAAAAATTGTCTTGTAAAAAGCACAAGTGGTTGCGGCAGCACTCTGTTGCATTCAAGTTTTAATATTCTGATTGTCATTGGCCTCTTTTTTGAGGCTGATGGCAATCTTTTTAGGTGTGACACGCATATAATACATCTGTGGTGAAGGTTTCACACGTAGTGTCAGATGGACATCGACATCGAAAAATTCCGTTGAAACAGCATTTTCGATATTTTTTCACTAAATTTGCATATAAAGTATTAGTCAATTACGTATATTAATTTTAGAGCGCGTTTCCAACAATCTCTAATAAACTTAAACCAATCATTATAAGTAGATGAAAAAGTTCTTCATTTCTGCGCTTGCGTTGGTCGGGCTGACTGCTCTGGCTTCAGGCCTGGTGGTAGGTTCCTCGCTTTCGGATGCGAAGATTTCCGGCACCATGTCTCCTGCAACGGTGCGTACGGAAAGAGCCCCGGCTGCGACCGAGGCCCAGGCTATTATGCCTATCGACCTATCCTCGGGTCAGGAAGCGGTAATCCCAGTCTCCACACCGTTTGTCACATCTGACTCCGTCATGTCTGTGATGAAGTCACCACGCCGTGCGGCATCACTGTCGTCGGTGGCCGATCTCGTCGGCAGCTATGTACAGACTTCTGTCAGCCTCGCTGCCAGCGCAGGTGACTGTGGTAATGCTACCCGTATTTCACTCGGTGACGATGATAATACGATTGTCATAGAGCGTTTCTGGGCAAACCTCTATACACCGTCGTATCTCAAGGTCTACGCTACTGTCGATCTTGCTTCAGCTACAATCTCTATTCCTGCGCAGCAGGTATATACCGATGAAACTTACGGTCCGATTTCTCTCGTGAAGACCACCGTCGGCAGTCCTTTGCGCGATGAGCCGATCATTGCCAATATCGCTGCTGACGGATCCATATCACTCACATCGCCGTGGGCCTTGTATGTAGACACCGGTGCCTACAAAGACCAATACCTGTATGCCAACTATAATACATGTCTGCGACCGGCTAATGCCACTCTGCAGTTCAAGACCTACGCCCAGCCTGATGTAGTTTATGGATACGATGTGCTGGTAGAACAGACCGGTAGCAATATGCTGGCTATTACCAACTTCGCCAATGCCGGACTTGTCACCGAGGCGACTCTCGGTGGCGACCGTACGATGAGTATTCCCTATGTACCGGTGGAATATTATCCATACAAGGGATACCTGCTCGATCTTTATCCTTTATGCGATTTTAAATACAATGCTGCTGAAGGATCATTTAATTATTACACTTTCGGACTGAACTCGAAACCTGCGGCCGCCGACAATAATACTGTAATTTCATGGGGCAACTGGGCATTAGTCGCTCCGGGCATAGGTACTCTCGATGTCAATTCAGAGGGTAGCATCACCCTTAAGAGCGGTGAGATAAAATATCCTACCGACTACGATGCCAATTTCGAGGGTAATGGTACCGAAAGCGAGCCATACCTGATCAAGAGTGTCGACAATCTCAATGCTCTTGCGTCCATCGTCAACAAGACAAAGTGTCCCGACGGGCAGTCGACAGTATTAGTCTATCCGAATACTTACTTCCGCCTTGAGGCCGATCTTGATTTGAAAAATATCCCATTCACGGCCATAGGAGCCGAGCAGTATCATACATTTGCCGGCGTATTCGATGGCAATGGGCATACTATCAAGAATCTAAAGCAGTCGCTCAAAAGCGAGCTGAACTACGGCGGTCTATTCGGAGTAATAGGTGGTGATGCTGTCATTAAGAATCTTACCTTGGAGAAAGCCAATATTACGTCGAATGCTTATACAGGAGCCATTGTCGGCACAGGCCATGGTATCATAGACAATTGCCATATCGCTACTGCCGACATCGTCAATTATAATACAGCTACAGGTGCCATCGCCGGTATTTTTGACGGAGAGGTTAAGAACTGTACCGTCAATGACGCAGCTATATATGGTCTTGGCGGATATGTCGGTGGAGCCATTGGCGAAATCACAGCATATGTCCGCAACAATTCCCTTGTACGCTCATCTGTGACTAACTGCTATGTTACCAACTCCAGCATCGCTGTATGGGGTAAGAATGAGAGTGGTAATCTGGCTGGTGGTGTTGTAGGAAATGTATACTGGTCTGAAATTTCGGACTGCTACTTCTCTGGTACAATAGATGGTACATATGAGGTAGGAGGCGAAGTTGCTACCAATGTGGTCGGTGGTGTTGCCGGTGCTGTACAAAACAGTAATATCTCCAACTGCTTTGCTGTCGGAAACTTCGTCGTACAGGATTATAAATCATATGTCGGCGGTGTGACCGGTATGCTCGGCGGAAACATGACCAACTGCTATTCGACCGGAGCTGTGCAGGGAGCCAACACTACATTTGCCGGTGGTCTGGTTGGTGCTGTTTACCATGCTACTGTCGATATCAATACCAAAGAAACCGCCAAGTCAACAATTTCATCGTCGTACACGTCGACACAGGTAACAGCATATACCACCGGTATTGACAATAAGACCCAGTTGCGCGAACTTGTTGGCTCTTTCGTTGTGTCGGAGGGTATCAGCACACTCGACGATATGGTTACAATCACCAATTCCTATTTCAACACTGATCTTACCGATTTCGGCGGTACACGTTGCCTGTCAAATACCGCTACACTCACCGACGGTAATCTTCCTACGGGGTTCAGCAGCGATGCATGGACGGTAGCCAAAGGTATGTATCCGCGTCTCAACGGAATGGAGAGCAATCAGGCAGCCCTTATGTCGGCATCGTCGATCGTGTTTGCCGATGGTAGCGCTGCCTATCGTTTGCGAGCTAACGCCACTCTGTGTCCACAGGGCGACACTCAATATTATATACTCGAAAATGGCCAGCAGCTGTCAAAAACCGGGAAATACTGCAGTATCAACGGCAACACTATCGAAATCGGAACCGAGAACGGTGCTGACATACTCATGGTTGCCAATGGAGCGGTATTCTACCCGATAAAACTTTCAATTACGGCCAACGGTCTTGACGGTTCCGGTACAGAAGACAGTCCGATGCTTATTAAAAATAAGGAAGACCTTAAGCTGCTTGCTTCTCTGGTGCTTGAGAATCCATACCACGGAACACACTTCCTCATGACCAATGACATCGACCTTGAAGGAGACTCCGAGTTTATTGGTATCGCTGTATCAAAAACCATTAACGCCGGTCTTGTGTTCGGGGGTATTTTTGATGGTGGAGGCCATACTATCCACAATATGCAGTTGCACGGTGTGACATGGCAAGACGGCAAATCTCCGGCTGAAGCTCCTAACGGTCTGGGTACGGTCAACACATCAGAATCAATCCAATATCAGGCTTTTATTGGACGCCTTGATGCCGATGGTGTACTTAAAAACATCAACTTTGCTGCCGATTGCTCCGATGAACGTTACAGTTATGGTGCTATCGCAGTGGCACAGTGTAAGGGAACGATTGACAATGTGCGCAACTATGCGTCTGTCAGTGTATACAATGGTAACGCCGGATCAATAGCGGCGATGGCAGAGACGGGTTCTACAATAATTAACTGCTTCAATGCCGGCGATGTTATTTCGGGAGCCGCTACAGCCGGTGGTATCGTGGCTTCAAGCAAGGGCTTGATAGAGAACTGTGCTAATACCGGTAACGTATCTTCCGCTATCATCACCAACAAAACTGTCAATCCGGGTGCTACCACTATGGGTAATGTCGGTGGTATCGCCGGATCGATGGGTGACGGAACAGTTCTCATGAACGTACTCAATACTGGCGCGGTATATGCCTACACTCACAATGCCGGTGGTATTTGTGGTAACTGGCTTTCTAAAAAGACCACGAATGGAACGGTCAGCTATTGTACCGTTGGAACTGCTGTTGAGAAAATCACTACAATGGGCGGGTTTGCCGGAGATTTCGGTACGGGTGCTTCGATTCCTGCCGGTTCATCGGCCAACTACTTCGATACCCAGATTGTCGGATCAGGCTCTGTTGGTATCAAATCTGTCGAAGGAATCACTGCCGCTGAGACTGCTACTCTGACGTCCGGTGAAACTCTTTCCGGTCTCGATCCCGAAATCTGGGATTTCAAACAGGGTATGTATCCGGTCATCAAGTTGTTTGCCGATGAGCCATCGCTTGCCGCTGCCCGCCGTATTGTCGTGACAATGCCTGCCGGCTATACGCGTGCCAATCTTCACGGTAATTCCTCTTTAGCTCAAGCCGAGGGAATGACTTGGTCACTCGCCGACGGCACCGGTTTCTCTATCTCCGGATCTGAACTCATTGCTCCACTCAATGTCGAAACCGAAGTGTCTGATGTGCTTACGGCCTCATATCAAGGATTTACCAAGAAAATCTCCCTGTCTTCTAAACCGGCATGTCCTGTAGAAGGCGACGGTACGGCCGACAACCCGCTTGTGATACCTTCGGCCGAGAAATGGAACCAACTGGCCGACTGGATGCAGATGATGATTTTTAATACAGATGGAGTATATGTAGTCTTATCAGACGATATTGATTTCGCCGGTGGCGTGATGAAAGCCCTTTCTCCATCTGATGCTAACCCATGGCAAGGTACTTTCGATGGCCGCGGTCATATCGTCAAGGGTTTTGAAAATGTCAGCGTGGCGTCATATCCTGCAGTATTCAATACCGTCAGTGCAGCCGGAGTGATCAGGAATGTCATATTCCAGGGTAATCTTACAGGTAAGACAGGCGGCTATATATCTATTGTAGCTGGCAAACTCAATGGTAAGGTAGAGAACGTGACCGTCGATGTGGAGATCACTACTACCGCAGCCCTCAACAATATTGCCGGTATAGCTGTGTATGCCTATGCCGGAGCTTCGTTTACCGGCTGCCGGAACCTTGGAAATATTACTTCAAAAGGTACAGGCGTAGCCGGTATCTGTGTGGATGCAGCAGCCGGTGTCGACTTTACAGACTGCTCGAACGAGGGCAATCTCACTACCTCTACCACAACGGCCAATACTTATCTTGCCGGTATCGTGGCGCAGACTAACCCCAATACTTTCCTACGCTGCTACAATGCAGGTGCGCTGACAGGCTCTAATAAATCCAACAACATTGCCGGTATCGTGGCAAATATGCGTGCCACAGCCGGGTGTAAATATGTATTCACCGATTGCTACAACACCGGTGACATAACCGGATCCGCTTACCTCGGTGGTATCACAGGTTTGTCGGCCACTACAGTCGGCGGAACCGCTATTGAGGCTTCGCATTGCTACAACTCCGGCAGCATCGAGTCCATCGCCACTGCTAATGTCAGCTCTTCCGGTTCTGCCGGACTCTTCGCTGTATATAATGCTGGATCGACCATTACAGACTGCCATAACTACGGAGCGGTGACTTCGGCCATTTGCCAGAATATCGGTGGTATTACGGGTTTCTATAAAGCTAATCCGAATGCTGCTAATCCGGTCGTGATTTCTGACTGCAGTAACGAAGGTGTCATCAAATCAGGTACACATACTGTAGGTGGCATCTCCGGTGCCATAACAGGTTTTACCACCATCAGTGGTTGCTACAACGTGGCTCCGGTCACAGCGCTCAATAGTGTTGGTGGTATCGTAGGTGGAAGCACCGTGGTTTCGGCTGTCATTGACAATTGCTGGAACTCGGGTGCAATCTCTGCTACCGGAACAGGTACAGGAGCCTATACAACCGCTACTTCCGGTATCGCTGCCGGTGGTATTGCCGGTCGCGCACAAGGTAAATACAGCTACTGCTATAACCTCGGTGAAGTCAAGGGCGCTACATATGTTGGTGGTATTGCCGGACAGCCCACCAAGGGTACATCGGCTACTGCATGTGGCACACAGGTACTTGATTGCTACAATGCCGGCGCTCTGTCATCGACTGTCGGTACAGGTGAGGTAGGCAACCTCATTGGCTTGGCCGCTAACTGGAACGATGCCTACAACAAGGCCGATGGATCATTCTATCTCACCGATGTCTACGGTAACGATGCCACAGGTATATCTGTCGGCACAGGTCTGACAATAGCCCAGCTCATGTCTAATGACGGTGCTGAAATTGGTTCAGAATGGCAGTGCAACACCTATTGTTTGCCTATACTTAAGAAAGATGTTGCCAATGATCTGGCCCTGATCAACAGTATATGTCTGCTTGACGATGTAGCCGGCACCATGGTTGCCGTCACACCTGAATACGTAGCTACGGGGACTCTTTATGTAGGAAATCCATCCGGCACTGTGTGGTCAAGTACCGATAACATTACAGTTGTTGACAATGCTGTAGCATTCAATGAGAAACTCAACAAAGCAGTAATCCTCACAGCCTCTCTTGGAAAATACTCTCGCACTTTCAGCTTCATTACTGACATTGTTACCGGAATTGACGAGATTGAGGCTGATGACGACGTCGACACAATATACTATGATCTCAATGGTATGCGTGTGAGCAACCCGGTAAAGGGTAGGCTATACATTCGTGTCACCCGTGGGCAAGTCTCCAAAATTGTCTTGTAAAAAGCACAAGTGGTTGCGGCAACGCTCTGTTGCATTCAAGTTTTAATATTCTGATTGCCATTGGCCTCTTTTTTGAGGCTGATGGCAATCTTTTTTCTACCTGAATTTTGTGCGTTTTTACGTTTGTTAACAGTGGTGTGTGGTATAGTGGCACGTGTGGTGTGGTAAATTTGCAACATGGGACAACGATAAATCACCGTCTCATATTAATAATCTTCATTTTATCTTAATCTATTACTATGAAAAACATTATTCAACAACGCAACCGCGACCTTTGCGATGCCGCGCGCCGGTTGGCCGACAGTGGAGTTCTTACCCTCGATGAGATTGCTGACAAGCTGGAGATAATGCCCGCTCCGAGATTTTATGTATCGAGAGACTATGCGTATACCTCGATTATGAGTCTTAGAAACGGTAGGATGGCCGGTCGAGCGGTTGCACTGCGCGAGAAGTGGGAAGCGTTTGATGCTGAAGTCCGCGCTTATATGTCACGGCACCGCTTTGTGTCGTTGATCGAAGCGGTAGACTATGTGGCCAATGAGGTGGCGGCGCCACGGTTTTATCTGAAAAAGTCGACTTTAGTTAGGATGCTTCAGTATATGAACCGTCGTTCTCGCATAGCGTTCCGACGTGACCTGCTTGGAGTCAATCGTGAGGGCCGTAAGTTCATACGCCATTCTCCGGTATCAAGCCGACGCATCTATATCGGGTCGGCGTCGAAAGTCGGTTAAACCGGGTTTTAATGAAAACAACCGCTCTCCGCGTGATGCGGGAAGCGGTTGTCGGTTTTGTCGGGTGGGCGAAGATGGATTCGAACCACCGAAGGCATAAGCCAGCAGATTTACAGTC
>CAZOCO010000056.1:0-13882 GCA_964578325.1 uncultured Muribaculum sp. | reverse complement strand
AGATAGCGCCACATGACACCACAGAGATAGTGTTTTTATCGGGAAGCAGTCCGATGAAATAATCTGTTTCTTTTGTCGTAGCTCTATTTGGAGCGGTTTTTATATCGGACTCGGTATTAATTACTTTTTACGAAGAACCTGACAGGTACGCGGTGGCAGATATAGTTTCAGCCAGCCCTTACCCTCGGAATGATACAGCTCGTCGAACTCGGTAAAGTGAGTCGTAGAGTCATCGATATTACCATAACCACCATAAAGCGGCTCATCGCTGGAGAGTACTGTAACATACTCTCCTTCCGGAGCAAGCAGTCCATAGTCGGTATATGCTTCGGTCGGCGACCAGTTGAATACAAATATCATATCTCCGCGTTCGAATGCAAGCACCTGATCATCATCTTTTTCCCAAAGTTTCACTACAGGCAATGCTTCAAAACCGGCGACAGCGCTGACAAGGTGTATCATGGCATTGTCAAACGCCAGCAACTGATCGTAGCGAAGTTCCTTGCGATCGACCAGATCCCACTGACGACGAGCATACTTGTAGCTCCAGCCGTTGCCTTCGCGCGGGAAGTCGATCCATTCGGGGTGACCGAACTCGTTGCCCATGAAGTTAAGATAACCCCCATTTATCGTCGACAGAGTCACCAGGCGTATCATCTTATGCAAAGCTATACCGCGTGCTACAGTGGCATCATCGTCGTCTTTCATCATGTGCCAATACATCTTGTCGTCGATCAGGCGGAAAATAACAGTCTTATCGCCGACAAGTGCCTGATCATGACTTTCAACATACGACACCGTCTTTTCATCGGCACGACGATTGGTAAGTTCCCAAAATATCGAGGTGGGATGCCAGTCTTCATCTTTACGCTCCTTGAGCATCTTTATCCAGTAATCGGGTACACCCATTGCCATACGATAGTCAAACCCGATACCACCGTATTTAAACGGTACGGCAAGACCCGGCATACCGCTCATTTCCTCGGCAATGGTAATAGCATTGCGGTTGACAGAATGAATCAACTTATTGGCAAGCGTAAGATATACAATAGCGTTGGTATCTTCACCTCCGTCGTAATAGTCAGCATACGAACCGAAAGACTGTCCGAGGCCGTGGCTGTAATACAGCATTGATGTTACACCGTCAAAACGGAAGCCATCAAATCGGAATTCTTCAAGCCAATATTTGCAGTTGGACAACAGGAAATGCAAAACGGCATTTTTACCGTAGTCGAAACAGAGCGAATCCCAAGCCGGATGTTCTCGTCGCGAGTCGCCATAGAAGTACAAATCTACAGATCCGTCAAGACGTCCCAGCCCCTCGACTTCGTTTTTGACAGCATGTGAGTGCACGATATCCATAATCACCGCTATACCACGCTGATGCGCATCATCGATAAGAGCCTTCAGCTCTTCGGGAGTACCGAATCTCGACGACGGCGCAAAAAATGATGATACATGATAGCCAAACGATCCATAGTATGGATGTTCCTGTATCGCCATGATCTGTATAGCATTGTATCCGTCGGCAGCGATACGTGGAAGCACCTCCGTGCGGAATTCATCGTAAGTACCTACTCCTTCGCGATTCTGCGACATGCCTATATGACACTCGTAGATGAGCAGTGGCGAGGTATTCGGTTTAAACCGACGCACTTTCCATTTGTATGGAGTCTCCGGTGCCCAGACCTGCGCGGAAAAAATATGAGTATTTTCATCTTGCACGACGCGTGTGGCATAAGCAGGAATACGCTCTCCCTCGCCTCCGGGCCAGCGTACAATCATCTTGTATAGCTGACCGTGACGAATTGCTGTTTTAGGCAATATTACCTGCCATACGCCACCGGCAAGAGGTTTAAGCTCATAGCGTTTCAGTTCCTGCCATCCTGAAAAATCACCAATCAGAGTGATTGATGTGGCATTGGGCGCCCACTCGCGAAAGACCCATTTACCATCGTTCATACGGTGGAGACCAAAATAATTATGTCCGTTGGCAAACGACTTCAATGTGGCGCCGTCTTCACCTGAAAGCAACTCGGCTTCTTTTCTCAACACATCGTCATGTCGTCCTACGATAGCATCGGCATACGGCTCAAGCCACGGATCGTTCTTAATAAGTCTGAGTTTCGCCATAGTGGTATATATTTTTCAGAGTTAAAAGCAGATTATTATAAAGTCACAATTTAAAAACGATATGAAACCCCGGCAAATCCTGTTACCCCGGGATTACGTACACACCAGGCAACCATCCAGCGCGAAGCGGTGAGGTTGTGAGCCTCGAGCTCGACTGCAAAACGGTCACTGACACGATACATAGCACCGATATTGAGATCTCGCGCCACTCCGAGACTAAACTGGCGACCTGCCTCATCGTATATATGTCGGCCGACACGCATGCCATATCCACATTTCAACGTAAGCTTGTTGATCGGAGTGATCTCAATTTTAGAGTCAAATACTCCGGAAGCACGGTCAATCCACAGATCACATCCGTTATTGCGACCTCGTGCCGCCGCAGTATAGCCTACACGCAGCTTCAGCAGATCGGCATACTCATAGCGTAGACCAACTCTACCCGTCACAGACTTAAGACTTGTCGGCACATACATGCCTATCGACATCATATCGCCGGCCGACGGCATCATTAATCCAGACCATTTAGAAGCCGACGCCATAATCTCAATAGAAAAACCACGGAACGGCCCGATTGTCATACCTGCATCAAAATGCATTTTCTCGCTCGCGGGGCTATATACTCCCGACGGATTCAGATAGTGAGACCGGCCATATAGTTGAGACATAGTATTAAGCAATACGCGACCTCCATTTACTGCGGCATATATACTGAACTGCTGACTTGGAAGCCAGTCGACACGTATATCAGGATAGATATTGAATTTCGTCACTTCACCGGTGCGGGCATATGCTTTAATACCCAGATGTACGCAAAATTCATTCCGACGCCAATCGACCGAGGGAGCGATGGTAAACACACCATAGTCGGCAGCATCACGCCATATACCGCGACCATCGTAACCGAGCATATATCCGGCGGGATTATACATTGCGTCATAGTCCAATGCAAGAGCGGCAGTAAACGAAGAAGAAAAACGTTTAGCGACATCAGCACCAGCTGCAAGTGTTGTCTGATACATAGCTTTATATCGGTCGGCAAGATGCTCTGCTCCATAAAATGCGCCATGTCCGAATTCAAAGTGCCCGACACAGACATGTGCAGAATAGTCTACCGAACCTATATTCTGTTGCCAGCCTACACGGGCATTGAAATCTGATATCGTCTGTGTAAAACTATAATCGGCAATATCATCGATATCTGCACTATATCGTGGCATCGTATAGAGAGCACCCATGTAATCTACCGCAGCAGAGAGCGTCGCTCCAGACTTCGGCGACCAACGGTAAGCCGCCCCAACCGTGAAGTCGTTGTTGTCAAGCGAAAACTTTTCGGCGGCGACCTTATTCTTATACCCTAAACCGTAATATTGTCCCCACAGATCGAGGCGCATGTTGTCGCGCGCGATAACGCGATAACCGGCCGACAGATCAGCCTGAAAACCCGGAAAATATCCACCCCTGACGTATCCGCGCCAGGGAGACTGATCGACGGTAAGCCGCCACGCTGCAGGTGGCATAGTAACAATAGATACAGCGGGATCCGCAGCGACACCGGTCTGGCTCCATGGGAGCGCTACCGGCGATAATTTATCGACAACCAATTGCGGTTGCACAGACAATGGTGCCACTTCGCGCTGTTCAAGTATTATATCCTTGTCTACTACAATTTCTTTTGAAAGGTTCTGGGCGCCGGCTACCGAACACATTGATAAAGCGACCAGAGATAAGTATTTAGTCTTCATCGTGATTGCAATCATGTTTATTTGTCAAGACGCTCATTAATCATCTCGAAAATGTCTGATTCGGTACCGGGATAATTGTCGCGGAGACTCTTCAGATACTCGTTGGCCTCAAAAGTATTGCCCTGTGCGCGATATACATCGCTCAACAGGATATAAGACCGTGCAAGCCAGTACTGATGGGGGGTATTGGAATCAATAATTTTCTGCAGTGAACGTCGGGCCGATTTATACTGACGACTGTCGACCTGCAATTGTGCTGATCTGAACGCTGCCTGAACGCCATAAATATCGTTGAGATCTCCGGCCAGACTATCCCACGCCTTGGCAGCTTCGTCGATCTTACCAAGGTTGCACAACGCCAAGCCGCGGCTATAAACGACTTCGTTGCGCTGAGCATTTCCGCCATTAGACGATGCCAGAATTGCATCGGCCATCTCCAGCACCTTTTCATTACGCCCCATATCTCGTGCAACCCTCATAATACCCAGCCTGGCAATAAGGACATTGCGCGATGCTGACGCTTTTTCAGCCAGAGCGGTGAATGAAGCCAAGGCTTCATTACCACGGCCGTTCATCCACTCCACATCGCCTTTTATAGCCAAAGCTTCTTCGGCCTCCTCGGCATCGGGATATCGGGTAATGAGTCGTGAAGCGTAGTCATAAGCCTTGTCATAGTCACCGGCTTCGTATGATGCCGACGACAGATATCCGAGAGCTTGAGGCTCTTTTGCGCCCCCCGGGAATTCTTCAAGATATTCGACAAGACGCTGTACCGCTCCACCGGCGAGATATGATTTTTCAGCGGAAGCAAATGTTAACTCGTCCATTTCTGAAGCCTCCAGCTTCGGTGCCGAAGGCACTGAATTTATAAAAGCCAGATACTCCTTGAGTTTGCCATCATCGGCTAATATACGTTTCAGGTCGTCAGAAGCGACTATAGCCTCCTGGCTTGTAGGATATGTCTTTATTACATTCTTATAGGCTTTCACAGCATCGGCGCGACGTCCGGCCGACATAAGAGTAATGGCTAACTGGAGAGCACCATTGCGACCGGGGCGCGTGGAGGGATATTTTTTAATGAGCTGCCGGTATGTAGCCAGCGCATCGTCGGTATGATTCAGAGCTATCTGACTCTCGGCTTTTTCAAGCATAGCCTGTGGAACAAGTCCGGATGTTGAATATTCAGAAATCATATCGTCGAGCATAGAAATCTTCCCGGAATAGTCGTGAACGAGTCCTCGCATCATAGCTTTCTGATATAGCGCGTAGTCTCCAGCACTGCGATTGTGCGACAGAGCCTTATCGTAGCTGTCGGCGGCGGCAGAGAAATTGCGCGAGTGGTACAGACAATCACCAATACGATTATAAGCATCGGCCCGCATCCGGGCTGATGCATCAGAAGCCTCGGCGACCTGCGAGAAAGCTGTGCGGGCACGCGCATAATCCTTCATATCAAATAGTGCATAACCCTTGTAGTACCTGGCCACCATAGTATTATAGGCCGTAGCGACAGATGATCCGATGTAGGCATCGAGATATTTAACCGCCGCAGAGTAGTCGGCCAGATGATATTGGGTTTCACCAAGCCAAAGATCACACTGGGCAACTTTTCCGGCATCTTTACCGGCGAGCGTTCTCGCCTCGGAAAGACGTTGCAGAGCACGGCTATATTGAGCTGCAGCCACATCGCGCGAACCAAGAGTGAGCAATACCCTCTGCTTGGCTTCAATCAGCGACTTGCCAGGATTGCGGAGATTTTGAAGCGACTCAAGAGCCTTTTCGTAATTGTCATCAGTCATATATCCGGTGACAAGGTATTCGCGCACGCGCGATGCATACTTCGATTGAGGATATTTCGCCAAAAACTCCTCACATAGAGCGGTCGTACTGCCAAATGGAGTGCGTCCGCCCTCTTGCCGAGTGGCGATATAGTTGTACAAAGCCGTTTCAGCAACAGCCGGATCATATGTCATGCGAGCCGCCCTGTCAAAAGCAATCAAAGCAGCATCTCTGTCGGCTTCACGAAGAAGAGCCTGACCGGTGTAGAGATATGCCGACTGCCCCATGGCATCGTCGTGGGTAGCGGCAGCATCGGTCATTAATTCGATCGTGCGCCGCCATTCTCCATTCTCGTAGGCTCTGATACCAAGAATATACATAGCCGATGGTTGCGGCTTATCGGTCATTGCCATGTATCGGTCAAGATAACCATAGGACTCATCACGGCGACCCATAAACCAGGCGGATTCACCTGCGATACGCATCATTTCGGCTCCATAAGGGGATGGTGCATTTAGAGCCGTCTGTGCCTCATCAAAAGCAAGAGAATAGTTGTGCTGCTGATAGTCCATCTGTATCAGATAGTATCGGGCATCGCATCCTGGAGTCGTAGCAGGGTCGACAAGACTCATAAGGCGACGAGCCCCGGCATAGTCACCTTCAAGATATGCGATATAACCGAGATAAAAATTCCTGGCAGACTGATAATCGCGCCACGCCGACAGACGCTCAAAACCGGCTCTGGCCTTATCGAGCTGATTGAGTTTAAGATAGCAGAATGCCATACGGTAATCGAGTTCTCCTCTTAACGAAGGATCTACTGCTCCGGAGCGAATACCGGCATACGCGGCGACAGCCGTTTCGTAGCGCCCCTGAAAAAAGTCGCAATCGGCCAGGGCTACCTCACATGCCACCCTGTGCGATGATGCCCCGTTAGCGTTTAGCCACAATGTGTAGGCTCGTCGGGCCTCGTCGATGTATCCGGATCTCAACAATGCCCCCGCACGCAGCCAGCATGCATCCGACAATTCGGCATGAGACATATCCGAAGCCTGCGTATCAAGTATATAGTTAAGCTGGTCAAGCGTAGCCTGATAATTGCGGGCAGAGTACATCTGCTCGGCCCGATGCATAAACTTCTCTACACGCGAACCGGCGTCAGCGACATTTACACCCAGAGCGATCAGGAGAGCTCCACCTGTAATATATCGTTTTATCATAATCTTCATATCAGTAAAAAGCCTATAGCACAAAGATACGAAACCATCGGCAATACGCCCAAGCTATACAGATATTTTTTCAAAATAAATTTTCGTTTATACCATGTTTTACCAATATAAAATTGTATTTTTGCAACGCTAAAAATGTCATTACACCATATTATGATAGGATTGATCGACTGCAATAATTTCTTTGTGAGCTGTGAACGGGTAGTTCACCCTGAGCTTTGCAACCGTCCGGTAGTGGTATTGAGCAATAACGACGGATGTGCGGTAGCATTGTCAAATGAGGCTAAAGCACTTGGAATAAAACGTGGGACACCGTTTTTTAAATTCCGCAACCTTACTACGACCCACGGCCTTGTGGCTATTTCGGGCAATCATACACTCTATAGCAGTATCTCGTCGACCGTGATGAAAACCATCAGCTCAATGGTAGATGAAGTAGAAGTGTATTCCATTGACGAAGCATTCATAGAAATACCACCATCTCTGGGCGCTCCGGATGAGTACGGACGATATCTTGTGAGCCAGATAATCAAAGATACCGGGATTCCGGTATCGCTTGGTATAGCCTCAACCAAAACTTTGGCCAAAATCGGGTCGCACTTCGCAAAGAAATATCCGGGCTATCATGGAGCATGCCTGATCGATTCACCACAAAAAATAAGAAAAGCCCTTGAACTCACTCCTATCAGCGATGTATGGGGTATAGGTCGGCGACTATCGGTGAAACTCCAACGCTACGGCATCCAGACAGCTCTTGATTTTGCTTCGATGCAGAAATCGTCGGTAGCACAGATTCTCAATATCTGCGGACAACGAACATGGCGCGAGCTTAATGCCATCGCCTCGATTCCATTGGAAAAAACAAGAGAAGAGCATAAAACAATATCATGCTCACGATCATTTGCTTCTGACATCTACGATATCGAACAACTGATCGAGGCAACCACATCGTTTGTCTCCTCGACCGGGAAACGGCTCCGACGACAGCACGGATGCGCAACTACAGTGAGTGTATCTGTTGCTACAAACCGATTTCACACTCATCTGCCTCAATACTACAACATATTGTCGATCAAATTACCCGATCCGGTAGACGATGATCTCACCCTAACGAAAGCGGCAATAACAGCTTTACGGGAAATATATCGTGAAGGATACGGATATAAGAAAGCCGGAGTAACATTATCTGGAATCATTCATCGCGATCAACGCCAACTGACATTTTTTTCAAACTCGGAATCACTATGCAAGCGTTCCCGACTCATGCAGACTGTAGATCGGCTAAATTCGGGACATCGGAATTTCATACATCTTGCATGTATGGGAGCTGGCATTAATGACAAGGTACGCTCTCACGACTACCGCCACGACGATATAAAAGTATGTCAAAGTTCGCGTTGAGCCTGTTACTGGGTGAAATTATGTATTAAGGCGGAGAGATGAGATATTAAGTATTTAGACGTACATTGGATATTAAAGACATTAGGGTCGCCAGGGGCTATAGAGACACTAAAGCATTGTTGCATAAGACATGCCGAAGGCAGATTGGACGTAATTGACTGTTGATTAGGCAGAATGTACCGTAGCAGATATAATGGCGCAAAGATAGCGCCATGGAGCGAATGTGAATCTCGTTTTTATCGCGAATGGCTGCCAAAAAGCAGAGGCTGCGCCGTAGAACACTACGACACAGCCCCATAAGCAATATTTATAGGAATTATTTTACAAGAACTTTTGCAGAGGTCTTGCCGGAAACGGCAATATAGAGTCCGGCAGGAAGTTCAACAAATGCAGAACCGTTGCCGACTGCAACCTGAATACCGGCCATGTTATAGATTGCATAGTTTCCTTCGGTCTGGACCAATACACCGCCATTGGTACCAGTGGCACTGAAACTGTCAGCGTCAGCGACCGATATATTATCGATACCGGAAGTGACAGTGTCGGTGATACGCAATGCGTCGAAGTGCCAGGGATATGACAACGATTTTACCGTAATCTTATGCAGACCGGCCGACAGATGAACAGCGACGTAGTCGGGGTGTTCGTTATAGCGTATTGCCAGTTCATTGTCGCCACCGGCTTTAGGCCAGAAATACAGTACGTCAGACGGCTTGCCGTTGACGGCAGTAGGTGTCCACAGAGACTTATCAGCCAGAATTCGGTTGAATTCAGCACCATCGGGATCGTAGGCAGATGGAGCAACAGGACGGGCAGTCTGGTTGGCCGGTGTGATGACCTCACCATCGACAGAAAGTGTCATTGAGGCAGCATAGGCAGAGGGCCAGTTTAGTTCGGGCTCACCATCGACAATGTAGGTGAAACCGGGACGAGCACCAATTGCCGCAACAGGGCCATACAGATTCCATGGCACAGAGTGACCGACAGAGATGTTGACATCGATATCAGAGGGTACATTGACTATATAACTGAATGTAGAACCCCAGTTGGCCTGCGCTTCATCGCGCGAGATTACACAGTTTTGTGACGGAGCCATATAGTTTGAATATGATTCCCAGCTGTCGGCACCCATGTTGGCGATATAATGACCGTTGGATACGTCGTCGGATGCACCGATAATAATACGGTTAACATCGTCACGATATGGAACATGCTGAATATCGGTGCTGCCGGCCTTGCAATAGTGCACGATGGGCTCGGCATTATCATCAACAAGCAGGAGGATATAACCACCTACAGGAAGATTTTCGGCAAGCTCTCCGGCCTGAAGATCGGCGGTAGTTCCGTCGGCCAGAACCCGTTTAAATTTACGAGATGTGGTCAATGAAACATTCTGCGCATTGTTAACATCAGTATTCACTACCATTAGGAATTTATTGCGTTCGTTCTGAAGAACTGTAACACACAGTCCGGCACCGTCAGACGACACAGATTTGACGCCGTCGGGAAGCATGGCAGCAGTGAGAGCGCGGCAACCTTGAGGAACTACAGCATTGGTGTGCCCTGCATTGAGAAGTTCTGCTCCAAGGAATACCCAAGAGAGAGCCTGAATCTCGCGATTGATGCTCTGACAGTAATACCATGTAGGCGTACGCTCGCCTGTTTCGTAAGAAATGGGACCATTGCCATATTGGATATTTTCGGCCCAAGGAGATGGAGTGACGTAGGGATAATAGGCTAAAGCCTGCGCACCATATGCAAGATTTGAGAATGCCTGCATACGCATACGCTCTTCAGTAGGAATCGGATGAGCATATCCTTGGAGAGAGAATACATTTGAACAAGCATGTACGAATGCCCAGAAAGGAATGTTGTAGTAGCGGCAGAGTCGGTTGGCTATTTCAAGATTTTCAAAGAACTCGGGCATCAGATATATTTCACCTGAAGCAAGATCCTCGTGGATAGGATAAATGTCGTAGGAGAGATAGCTCATACCGGTTGATTCGAGATATGTGTGTACATAATGATCCCAAGAGTTGAATCCGTATCCCCTTGCATCTGAAGCTTTGGCAAACAGATTGCCATAGAGGAATCGGGTATCATCGTACTGAAGAATGTTGTTACACTTGTCGACCATCTGTGATATGTGCTGCGCAAACGGTTCGTCGCGGATATAATATCCGGCCAAGCGCGGAGATTCCTTGTAGCGTGGTACCCATTTGGCAATCTCCGAAGCCTCATATCCCGGGTCGATGAGAAGTTTCAGATTCACGTCGTCGGGAAGAAGATCGACATAGTAACCGTTGACTTCCAGACCATCGAAAAGAGCGGCCATGTTACATCCGGCATAATTCATACCTTGAGTGAGATTAAACCCGGCCTCGGCCATCCAGCGATAGCCTTGCTTGATTTTCTCCATCTCTTCCGGACTTCCGTGATTTACGGCATATCCGGTCCAGGCCATCAAGGGAAATTCACCTGCATTTACAGGACTCTTATAGTCGCGAAGCTTCGCAGTAGACTGACGTCCGACACCGCCCAACAGATTTGGAGACAACAGATAATCTTCAGCTTCGACCACTGTAGTACCAGCATTAATGTCTATATCTTTATAAGGCAACTCCTCTACTTCGTAGCGAATATTTCGCATCTTCATAGTGGCACCTGTGACAAGGTCACGCCATGTCCATTTAACGACCTGACCGGCACGCGAACCAAATAGTAGAGTACGGGCATCGCGGTATTCCCCTACAGGAATACGCATAGTCTGCCACTGGTCTGACGGAGCGACAGAGTAATATAAATTGTACTCACGACTGATTTTACCGGTATACATTTTTTCGAGACGCAGAATTTCCCATCCGACAGGAGTGTCAGACATATACTCAAACGCGATTGTACGGAGATTTTCAGGTATCGGTCCGGCAAGTGGTTCAAATTCAATTGTCGGAACAACATCGTTGAAATTGTTTTGGCGGACATACAGAGTGTAGGTATTGGAAGCCTCGTCGTAAGACTGGTCAATACCCGATCCGGCAGGAGGAGCCGAAAGCTTGATTAGCTGCTGCGTCTGACCCCACACAGCCGACGCTGTTGTGATCGAGAGCAAAGAGAATGTGATAAATTTTAATGCTTTCATTGGTTTATAGGTTGTTAAATTATTTCACAAGAACTTTAGCGGCAGTATCACCGACTCTCACTATATAGAGTCCGAGTGATGGTAGAGCTACACGTGTGGCACCATATCCGGTACCTTCGGCCACGAGCTGACCGTAGATGGTATAAACCTGATAAGGTTCGTCTGTTTCGACCACGAGATCACCATCGGATGCATAGGCAACGAGTTTTTTATCAGCGGAATTGTCGGCGGAGATATTGTCGATACCGGAATAGTGATATTCTGATGCGGTAGTATACTTGATGTTGCGAATGGATATAGTAGCACCATTGGCACCGTCGAGAGACTGGAAGTTGATCCAAGCATAGTCGTTTATGCCACCGAAACCGGTCTTATCACGCCAGTCACCGATATAGAATTTACATGTCTTCCACTGTGAAGTGACATCCATAAGATTAGAGCCATCGGATGTGGCCGGGAAACGAACAACACGGTCAACGCGTTTTCCTGCTTCATCATCGTAAAGCAACGTCGATACATTTATCATATGGAATGCAATTTTCGATACAGGTTTCGATACCTTGTATTCAAACGACAAATAGCGCAACGCGGGATCGAGAGGAGCAGTAAACTTTGTGTGCTGGAAGTAAGGAGAATCGGCACCGGATGTAGATGTGATACGGCCGTTCCACGATTTTTCGGCCTCGTTGTAGGAGTAATCGATAGATTGAGCCGTGCGCACTTCGACCTCAACCGGGTCGGGAGTGTTTGTCCAATCCCACGAATACCGGTAGCAGAACCGTCGGTTAGGAGCCGTGTCGCCATCATTACACATATCGAGTATGGAATTAATAGCAGTAGGATTGTCGGCCCACTTGAAATCAAACCCACCGGTGGGTCGTCTGTGCAGTCCGATAGCGTGAAGATCTACAGCGATTTCGAGCTGATTTCCGGCATAACGCATAGAGGTCACTTCTCCAGAGTCGACCCACTTCGATTGTGCATCGTCCCACTTCATAACCTTCGACTTGTAGGCCGACGATACAGAATAGTTGATGAGATAGTCGAAACCTTCCCATCCGGTAGAGTAATCCTGGTCGGAGTTGATAAATAGCATCATCCAGTTTTTACCTGTAGACGCAGTGAGGTTGGAAGCAGTACGGGCGTAGAAATATGCGTTCTGCTCGTCGAGCGCGACTTTCGACACCACGATATCGTTTCGACCGGTGTTGTTGGTGTAGTGTAGACCACCATATCCATTGTAATCGCGGGCAGCCACATCACCACGTGTATCGTAGTATGTTTCGCCTACAGCATCCCAGTCGGTAAACTTGCCGTCAATGGTGACAGTGACAGGTGCGGTGGATTTCGGCGATGGACGCACGCCCTTATATTTACGGATGTTCTGTACCATCTGCATGTAGTAATTGTCGGTATAACCGCCCTTCATAGGCTGAATGGTACGATTGAACTCGGCATTGTACTGATCTACAAACTGGAAGTTGGATACACGTGACATAAACTGACATGAAGCTTCAAATTTACCGGCAGTCCACTCGTTCCAGTCGTTAAGATAAATGAAATCGGGATCGACCTCAAGCGCTTCGTCCCAACGATCCTGGAAATAGAAACCATACTTAACGGGGTCTTTGTAGACCTTCATCTTATATAACTTTGTTTTAGGCATATCGTGTTCGTCGACACCGGGCTGTTTACCGGATACAGTCCACGATTTACCTACGAAAGAAGATGAATGCTGGGCGGGAGTGACACACATTTCCTCCTTACGACCGTTGTGAGTAGCGACACGAGCGTTAGGCGACAGATCGGAAACAAGTTTCTGATGCATGTCGTAACCGAAACTCCAGTTGTCTTCGGTACCTACGTAGCGTTTACCGTTCCAATAGTAGTATCCCCACCACATGTTGCGACGTGTGAAGAAATTCTTAACGGCAGAAGAGTAGTCTTTTCCTGAAGGATTAGACGTGGCATCGTAGGAAGGATCCATATTGCAAAGCAACAGCGGTTTTCCATCCCAGTAAAACCAAAGATCTTTGTATTGTCCTGTCTTGTAGTAAGTATTGTATATTTCATCGGCACAAGCAGCCGGACGACCATTGAATACCCAGAAACATATCTGCGGCACTTTATTTCCTTCGGCTTTCATAGCCGCCATGGTCGACAGGAGTGCATTCCATTCGGAAAAGTATGTCACACCGTTTGTACAGTCGAGAATAAGAACGTCTATACCGGCATCAACGAGCATAGACATGTCCTTACGTATCACCCATGGGTCTCGCGATAGGAAATAGCCCATTTCGGGTTCTCCCCAATGGTAAAGAATATCTTTCCATAACGGATGATTTCCATCGAGACGAGCAGAAGGGTCTTTCTCTAAAATCTTTGTCACATCGGCCGAATATGGCTGTGTCATAGATGAATACTTGCCATTGTCATGCCAAGTAACATAGAAAATG
>CAZOCO010000055.1:0-13999 GCA_964578325.1 uncultured Muribaculum sp. | reverse complement strand
TGTTTCTTCCATTTTCGTTACTTTTCTAGTGTAACGCTATTTTAGGACTTGACATCGTTAATCGCATACTTATCATGTCACATAATCCATTTTTACAGTGCAGGAAAGAATAATGAGAATAAAACTTATCTGTCTATAAAAACGGCAATAACCGAACCAATCAGCATAATATACAATGTACAAATTTTTCTTTTTTCTATTTGCGATAATCTCATGCTTCCTTTCGGCTTATGCCGAAGACATTATCGTAATGCGCAACGGAGACCTGATAAAAGCCCAGGTAATAGAAATAACCCCAACTGAAATTAAATATAAAAAGGCTACTAATCCTTTAGGTCCGACATATTCAGAAAATAAGACTAACATACTGTCAATTACATATGAGAATGGAGAGCAAGATAAATTCGAGACGGAAATTACTTCATCAGAAACGCAACTAAACATTAATTCAATATATCCAACAGCAGACGAGAACAATGCAAAAATAATCACCTCCTATAATGCAGAATATCCCATTTTTAAAAAAAAGAAAGAAACAAACAAAGTATGTAGTTTAGGCGCTGCATATTGGGGTATTTCCGATGAATCGATAATATCCACTGACGAAGTTGAAATATCAATAACCAGGCGTTCACCCAGCGACGAATATTTGTTAAAATGGGATATGAATTCTTCTTCAGAAATACATATAATAATACGTATAAGAAATAAAACCTCTAACGTCCTTTATATTGACCTTGCAAATACGTTTAAATCATACAATTATAATGGAGATGAGAATAGTAGTGCCTGGTACGATCCTACTATTTTTTCAAAGAGCAGCGGATCCGGTAAAGGCGTATCATTAGGTCTTGGAGCTGTAGCATCTGCGTTCGGCATCGGAGGAATTGTTGGTACTTTAGCAAACGGAATTGGGATTGGTGGAGGCAGTTCTTCTGGAGTTTCATCTTCAACCCAGATGGAACGTGTTTTACGAGTACCACCACATTCCGTTATTGACCTACCGCCACGTATGAACATTGATAATAATTCTATAACTTATTCATATGAGAATTTATGGATTTTAGGAAAGAACCAACGAGATAAAATTAACTTACATCAAAATGAGTTTAGGAAATACTCTTCAGACTTATCTCCGTTTAAACGCACATACTACATCACCTACTCTTTTAATCCTGATTTCTCAAATTATGGCACTCTTACATTTCAATTATATGTACGGGCATTATATGGATGTGGATTAAATACATTTAAAATCAAAGACTTTAATCTTGAAGACCCAAAAAAAACAATTATTTCATACTTTACATTCAACTAATCTGTTTTATTCCCCAATATATTATAGTTCTGCTTGGTTATTTAGGATATTATACAGCTTAAATCTACCATTAACAAATAAGTGTGCGCTGTTTTTGTAAGCAATAAGGGTGTTTAATCCGAAATTAAGCACTAAATTTGCATTTATGAAACTACGTAGCGACAAGGTTAAGCCCAAAAAAGCGCTGGGACAACACTTTCTCACCGACACCTCGGTAGCCGACCGCATAGCGTCGACACTCGACGATTATCGCGGGACTCCTGTGCTGGAAATTGGGCCCGGAATGGGCATGCTGACACAGTTTCTGCTTCAGCGCGGGCACGATGTGACCGTGGTAGAAGTAGACTCTGAAAGTGTCGCATACCTCAACGAACATTACCCCGCACTGGAAGGCCGTATCTTCGAGGCCGATTTTCTCGCGATGGATCTCCAATCGGCTATGCACGGGCAGAAGTTCTGTGTCATAGGCAACTATCCCTACAATATCTCGTCGCAGATTTTTTTCAAAGTACTCGACTACAAAGACTCGATACCCTGCTGTTCAGGCATGCTGCAAAAAGAGGTAGCCGAGCGTATAGCAGCACGTCCGGGGTCGAAAGTCTACGGCATATTGAGCGTTCTGCTACAGGCCTGGTACGACATCGAATATCTTTTCACTGTAGACGAACATGTATTCAACCCTCCGCCAAAAGTAAAGAGCGGAGTATTACGCATGAAGCGCAACAGTGTCACAGATCTTGGTTGCGACTGGAAGCTCATGCGTACGATCGTAAAGACGACATTCGGACAGCGGCGAAAGACACTGCGCAACTCCATACGGGGCTTGCTGCCGCCGGGTATCACTCTGCCGGACCTACCTGTATGGGGCCAGCGACCGGAACAGCTGTCGGTATCACAATTCATCGAACTAACCAACATTGTCGACACTCTGCGTAGCGAGGCTACGTCGGCATCTCACATTTCCGAATAAATGATAGAGTACACTCCCGAATATCTCGAATCGATAAAAGATATCATATCCCGACGCGACGAAGACGCAGCCCGGCACGAGCTCGAAAAGCTCCACCCGGCCGACATCGCCGAACTATATCAGGATCTCGACCTTGACGAGGCCGAATTTCTGTATCGGTTGCTCGACGACGAGACAGCAGCCAATGTGCTGATGGAACTTGACGAAGACGACAGGCACAAACTGCTGTCGGCCATGTCGAGCGAAGATATCGCACAGGTGATCGACCAACTCGACACCGACGACGCCGTCGACATCATTCAGGAACTCGACGAAGACGAACGTGAGGAAGTGCTCTCGCACATCGACGACGTAGAGCAGGCAGGCGACATCATTGACCTGCTTAAATATGACGAAGACACTGCCGGTGGTATAATGTCGACAGAGATGATTGTCGTCAACGAAAACCTCTCAATGCCGGAATGCATCAACGAAATGCGCTCGCAGGCCGAGGATCTGGATGACATATACAACATTTACGTTGTAGACGACGATATGAGGCTCAAGGGCGTAATGCCGCTAAAAAAGATGATTACCCACCCTTCGGTATCACGTATCAAACACGTCATGGATCCCGATCCGGTATCGGTAAAGACCGACACTCCTGTCGACGAACTCTCGCTCGACTTCGAGAAATACGACCTTGTGGCGATGCCGGTAGTCGACTCTATCGGACGCCTTGTGGGCCAGATCACCGTCGACGACGTCATGGACGAAGTGCGCGAACAGTCGGAACGCGACTATCAGCTGGCATCGGGTCTGTCGGCCGACGTCGATGCAGATGACTCCATCATCGCGCAGACACGTGCACGCATCCCATGGCTATTGATCGGAGTATTGTGCGGAATACTCGCCTCTTTCATTCTGTCGACATTTGAAGATCAGCTGGCCACAGTCACCGCTCTTGCTCTATTTATTCCACTTATTGGCGGCACGGGCGGTAACGTCGGTGTACAAGCTTCGGCTATTGTCGTACAAGGCCTTGCAAACGGATCGCTGGATATTTCCGAGTTTACCAAACAACTATGGCGTGAGGTACTGATCGGGCTGCTGAATGCAACAATTATGGCCGGAGTAGTGTTTATATTTAATATAATCACAATGCCCGATGACTTCGCCGTGACAATATCGGTAGCTGTATCGCTGTTCTGCGTCGTGATGTTTGCTTCGCTACTCGGCACTATAGTTCCTCTCACCCTTGAGAAGATAAAGATAAATCCGGCTTTGGCTACCGGCCCCTTCATCCAGATAGCCAACGACATTGTAGGTCTGATAATATACGTACAGATTGCCAAGTTATTCCTGGGCATATTTGCAAAGTAACACTTAAAAATAAAACTATATGGAAAAGATTCAACCCGGAAAATATGTAGAGATGATCTACGATCTCTATACCGTCAATCCCGACGGAACAGAAACTCTCGTACATCAGGTCGACAGCAACGACCCTGAAAAAATCGTATTCGGAGTGACACGCGGCGTCATCGTACCGCTCGAAAAAGCTATCGACGGCCTCGCTGCCGGCGATAAATTCAACGTCACCGTCAGTGCCGAAGAAGGCTTTGGCCCGCACGACCCCGAACAGGTAGCGCGCCTGGAAAAAGACATCTTTGAAGTCGACGGCAAGTTTGACGCCGAACGCATCGTTGCCGGAGCGGTAATACCGATGATGACTGCCGATGGCTACCGTATCAACGGTATCGTCAACGAAGTCACCGACAAAGAAGTCGTAATGGATTTCAACCACCCTCTTGCCGGCAAATCTGTACGCTTCGACGGCACGATCAAAACCGTACGCGAGGCCACTCCGGCCGATATTGAACCGGCCCACGGCGGCTGTGGCGGCTGTGGTTGCGACCACGATCACTGCGGCGAAGGCGGCTGCGGCGAAGGCTGTGGCGGCTGTCACTGATATCAACCACGAATCATCAACACCAAAAGACCGTCGGCAATACACACGCCGCACGGTCTTTTCTCATTAAAAAAACGTGTTTTCAAGTTTTTTCGCTATCTTTGTATGATTCAACATTATCATACAGAGAAATGACCGATAACGACGATATACTCAACCCCGAATCCACTCCCGACAACGACAACGGCAAAAAAAGTCAGTCGGCCGGAGGCCACAATATTCTCGACACGAAAGACGACGTAGTAAGGCATCAGCTCAGAGGAATGTTCCAGAGCTGGTTTCTCGACTACGCATCCTACGTGATTCTCAAACGCGCTGTCCCACATATAATCGACGGTCTGAAACCGGTACAACGCCGTATACTTCATTCGATGAAGACCCTCGACGACGGGAAGTTCAACAAAGTCGCCAACATCGTCGGTAACACCATGCAGTATCACCCCCACGGCGACGCATCAATCAACGACGCACTGGTGCAGCTCGGACAGAAAGAACTACTGATTGAGACACAGGGAAACTGGGGTAACGTACTCACCGGCGCCTCTGCGGCTGCCGGACGTTATATCGAAGCCCGTCTGTCGCCATTTGCTCTTGACGTACTCTACAATCCTAAAGTCACCGACTGGACTGTAAGCTATGACGGGCGTAAACCCGAACCGGTCAATCTGCCGGTAAAATTTCCTCTGCTTCTCGTGCAGGGGGTAGAAGGTATCGCTGTAGGACTATCGTCTAAAATACTCCCACACAACTTCAACGAACTCGCCGACGCTGCCGTGGCATATCTGCGCGGCGAAGAGTTCGCTCTTTTTCCCGACTTCCCCACCGGCGGATTCATTGATGTCAGCCGCTATAACGACGGCGAACGTGGCGGCGTAGTAAAAATCCGTGCCAAAATTGAAAAAGTAGACAACAAGACACTTGCCATCACCGAAATCCCGTTTGGCAAGACCACCCTTACACTGGCCGACTCCATAATGCGAGCTGCCGACAAGGGTAAAATAAAAGTGCGCAAAGTCGAAGACCTCACGAGCGAAAACGCTCTGTTGCTGGTACATCTGTTGCCCGGCACGTCGTCAGACAAGGCGATAGACGCTCTCTATGCATTTACCGACTGCGAACTGTCTGTATCGCCAAACTGCTGCGTCATATCCGACAACAAACCTTGTTTTCTGGGCGTAAGCCAGGTGCTGCGATACAATGTCGATCACACGCTCGATTTGTTGCGACGCGAACTACAGATACAGCGCGACGAATTGAGCGAATCGCTGCATTTCGCTTCGCTTGAACGCATATTCATCGAAGAGCGCATATACAAAGATCCCGAATTTGAGCAGGGCGAAACGATGGACGCTGTCGTAGCTCACGTATATTCGCGGTTGCAACCGTTTATTGCCGGACTGTGGCGCGAAGTAACCGACGACGACATACTCCGCCTGATGGAAATCAGGATGAAACGCATACTGCGTTTCAACTCCGACGAAGCCGATCGTATCATAGCCAACTACAAAGAGCGTATCGCCACCATCGACCGTCATCTTGACAATATTGTCGACTACACCATTGAGTGGTTTACTACACTTAAAGAAAAATACGGCCATGCATTCCCACGCCACACCGTTATACGTGGTTTCGACACCATACAGGCGGCCACAGTCGCCGAAGCCAACGAGCGCCTTTACATAAACCGCGAGGAAGGTTTTATCGGCACCGGACTGAAAAAAGATGAATTCCTGTGTCAATGTTCCGACATCGACGACATCATCATATTCTACCGCGACGGCAAGTATAAGGTGGTACGCGTACAGGAAAAAATGTTTGTCGGCAAAAACATCATCCATGTTGCCGTATTCAAGAAAGGCGACGAACGCACCATCTACAATGTCATCTATCAGAACGGCAAAGGCGGCACATACTACATGAAACGCTTCGCGATTACCGGAGTTACACGCGACCGCGAGTACGACATCACCCAGGGTCTGCCCGGATCAAAAGTAATGTGGTTCTCGGCCAATCCCAACGGCGAGGCAGAAGTCGTACGCGTCACCCTCAAGCCAAAGCCACGACTGACAAAACTACAGTTCGACATCGACTTTAAAGAACTTGCGATAAAAGGCAAAGCTTCGCAGGGCAACATAGTCACCAAGAACGAAGTACACCGGTTGTCGCTCAAAGAAAAAGGCACATCGACTCTCGGAGGCCGCGACGTGTGGTTTGACCACGACGTGCTCCGTCTAAACTACGACGGCCGAGGCGAGTATCTTGGAGAATTCGGGCCTAACGACAAGGTTCTTGTAATACTTAAAAACGGCGAATACTACACATCGTCATTTGATGCCGGAAACCACTACGAAGATTCGATACTGCGCATAGAAAAGTTCCGTCAGGGACATATCTGGTCGGTTGCGCTTTACGATGCCGACCAAGGCTACGACTATCTGAAACGTTTTGCATTTGAGCCCACCGCACGACGTACCCGATTTATCGGAGACAACGAGCAGTCGAGACTGCTGCTCATATCATCGGAGCCCGGAGCACGTATCCGTGTGACATTCGGTGGCGGCGACTCTTTCCGTGAACCGCTCGACATTGACTGCACCGAATTTATCGCAGTAAAGAGCCTCAAAGCCAAAGGCAAACGAATATCAACATTTGAGATTGAGAATATCATAGAAATCGAGCCACGCCAGGTAGAAGAATCAGAAGAGCCGACTGCCGACACCGAGATGGAAGCCACAGACACCGAACTGCTGCCAGACCGGTCTGACGACGAAGTGCGCGATGAAATCAACGGACAGGAACGCCTATTTTAACAACATGCGCAAACTGATTATAGCCATATGCATAGTGACTGCGCTGACGATGTCGGCCGAAACTCCCGACACCACAGCTATCGAGGTATATCGCCCCATCACATCGTCGCACACAATCGGCATTCCCGGCTTCAGCCACATCACCAACACATACCTGTCGCCGCTCGACTATAAAGGGTGGAGCGTATCGCTCAACTTCGACCGTCTGCAGGCCATGAAATTCAATCCCGAGCGATGGATTATGGATTTAGAGACTGAACTTGAAGTAAACCGCGACCACAATCCGGCACGCAATGCCAACATGTGGCGAATCAATCTGTTTCTGCAATGGGGCATGCTATATCGCTGGCAATTTCCCCATGCCGTGACACTGGCCGCTGGCGGAGCGACGTCGGTCGATGTAGGAGCAATATACAACCAGCGCAATGGCAATAATCCCGTCGCCGCAGAAGCATCATGGACTGTCGATATCAAAGCTATGGCAAGCTGGAACACACGTATAGGCCGACTGCCGCTGACCGTTGTCTACCAGACATCACTCCCTGTGGCCGGCGTATTCTTTGCGCCCGACTATGGTGAGCTCTACTACGAAATATATCTCGGCAACGACCGGGGACTGACCCACTTCGCCCACTGGGGTAACTTTAACCGCTGGCGCAACATGCTTGCCGTCGACCTGCACTTCGGATCAAGAGCGCTACGTCTTGGCTACCGCACAAGCTATGCGGCCGCCAGGGCGAATCATATCACCAACCGGGTATATACCGGAGCTTTTGTAATTGGTCTGTCCGGTGAATGGATGAGACTTAATCCATCACGCGGGCTGTCAGACAGAGCCCGCATAATCCATGCTCTTTACTGATGAATACCGTTAAACTACTCTATATTTCGCTCTTTACTGTCTGCTGTGCCATTACATCGTGCGTAAGCGACGACATACCCGAATGGAAAGACACACAGCGAGGCAACTTCGACATGCTGTGGACTATACTTGACCAGCGTTACTGTTTCTTTGAAGAAAAGGGTGTCGACTGGAACGAAGTCTATGACCGGTATCTGCCTAAAGTCAGCAACAAAATGACCGACCGCGAACTCTTTTTCGTATGCGCCGACATGCTCAACGAGTTGCGCGACGGACACACAAATCTCATATCATCGTTCAACACGTCATATTATCGCAAATGGTGGAGCGACTACCCCGCCAATTACTCCGAACGCCTTGTCGAACAATACTATTTCAACTTCAACTACCTTTCAGCCGGAGGAATCGACTATGGAATATTGCCTCAAAACGTAGGCTATATGCGCTACAGTTCATTCTCGATGCCTGTAGGAGAAAGCAACCTCGACCAGATTCTTCTGTATCTCGCACCATGCGACGCTCTCATCATCGACATACGCGACAACGGTGGCGGCGACATGACGAATGTCGGCACACTCGTCAGCCGGTTCATATCCGAAAAGACTTTGGCCGGATATATTCTTCACAAGACAGGCCCGGGACACAACGATTTTTCCAAGCCTTATGCCTACTATTACTATCCGTCGGCGCCCAGCAGGATTTCCTGGGGCAAACCGGTAGTCGTTCTTGCCGGACGCGGTACATTTTCAGCTGCCAACAACTTCGTATCGGTAATGCAATACGTGCCGGGAGTCACTATTGTCGGAGCCACTACCGGCGGTGGATCCGGTATGCCGTTCAATTCAGAGCTCATCAACGGATGGGCAGTGCGCTTTTCTGCATGCCCGGTACTCGATGCCCGCATGCAACCTACCGAATTCGGCATAGAGCCGTCGGCTGGATGCGATGTGCCTTTCAATCCCGAAGCCGCTTTGCAGGGACACGACACCGTTCTTGATTTTGCTGTAGAATATCTCACTTCGGGCCAATGACAAGCATACTACGATATATAGCCTTATTGTCAGTGGCAATATTCTGCTTGAATACCGGCGCACAGACCTCCGAACCCGACTACCTGAACGATCCCGACCCCGATGGTCTCGATTATGAAGATATGTTTGCCGACGAAGATGGAAAATACTTCGACCTGTCGTTTGACGCATTCATCCCGCCCGAAGGCTATCGCGACGAAATATCTCTGCGTATGCTGCAAAACGACCTCATCGACTTTTCGCAACAATTTCTTGGATGCAGATATGTACACGGAGGCAAAGGGCCTAAAGTATTCGACTGTTCGGGCTATACATCTTATATATTCGGTCACTTCGGCATCTCACTTTCTCCGGCTTCCCGTATTCAAGGAGAACAAGGTTATAGCGTTCCCATTGACGCAGCCCGCCCCGGCGACCTGATATTCTTCTCTCCACGACGAGGGGGACCGAATGTAGGCCATGTAGGCATGATTATTTCGGTTGATGAAGACAACAACACTCTTCAATTCATACATGCATCAGTAAAAAAAGGCATCACTATACAGAGTTTTCCCGACGATGGCTACTATTCAAAACGCTATCTGTTTATAAAACGAGTACTATGAAAACATCATCTCTACTTCTATCGGCAATGTTTTGTGCGATGCCCGCAGCAGTTTCTTTCGCACAGACCCAGCCGGTCAAAACCCCTCCACCTGTAGTACACCCCCATCCGGGCACTTCCGTTTCGTCGAGCGATGGTCGACTCACACTTAACCTGCACACCAAGCTACAGAACTACGACTGGTCGGACAAAGGCCCTACCCGCGATACCGACATAATTTCGCCAAAGAGTGTAAACATACATCCCGACGGCACTAAACTGTATATCAACTCGCTCGAAGGTGCTTCGACTGTAGTCTATGACGCGGCCACACTCAAAAAGATAAAAACCATACGTCACCAATTCAATGCATCGCATAGCCCCTTGTGGACTGCACCTGACTACTACAAGTTCAACCACACATATCCCAATCCCAAGCATTTCACCGGAAAACCGGTAGAAAGCACCTTCTCACACAAAGGCCGCTATCTGTGGATACCTTATTACCGACGCTCATTCGACATTAATGCCCAAGACCCCTCGGCAATTGCTGTAATAGATACCCGCACCGACACGATCGTACGCCTGATGGACGCTGGAGTACTGCCGAAAATGATAGCCACATCGCCCGACGGACGCCTTATCGCCGTAGCCCATTGGGGCGACAATACCGTGGGTATCATCGATATATCTTCTGACGATCCCCGTCAATGGCACCACAAAGCCATGATCCCTATCGGCAAACAGCTGAAATGGGATCTGTCACTCACCGAACCAGTCGACCGAGACGTCAATTCCGGACTCGCTCTGCGCGGCACCGTATTCACCGGCGACTCGCGATATCTGCTCGTAGGAGCAATGGGCGGAGGCGGTGGTATATCCGTCATCGACACCTCAACTTTGCGCCATATAGGCACCATCTATGGCATGCGACCAAATATGCGGCATCTGATATTTTCGGGTGGTCATCTTTACCTATCCATCAACCGCGACGGCATAGTACAACGGATCTCCTGCGACGAACTCAAAAAAGCCATTGCCACGCTGTCTGGAGGAAAACGTACCGTAACAGTGCCAATTGATGCGGAAGCACGCGTAAGTCCCGGTGCGCGTACTATCGCCGCGTCGCCTGACGGACGATATATCTATGCCGCCTGCAACACTGCGTCGCGACTACACGCCATAGACACCTCTACCATGAAATCCGTACTATCAATCGAAGCCGACTCATATCCCGTAGGCCTCGATGTATCGGCCGACGGACAATGGATATTCACCACGTCGCAAGGCAGATCACGTCAGGGCGGCAACGCGGTCGATATTTACCGCGCCATTTTGAACCATTAGCTAACATGCATGCTGTCAGCATCATCAACAATTGATTACACACAGTCCGCCCTTGGCATGTATTTCTGCGACAATGCTTTAGAGTCCATAGAGGCCCTAATGTCCCTAATGTTCCTAATGTCCTTAAAGTCAAAGCAATATTGCCACCCCTCAACAGGCTCAAAGCGACATTGACATACTTTTTCCCTGCACCCCCACAGCTTTTTTTCTGTGTACCCCATCACCGTCAACAATCCGTAGGTATATACAAAAAACATAGGGCCAGTTCCACTCATCATACGGATTCGGCCCTATGTATATTTCAGACTGGAATCTTGTCGTAAATAATTAATCCTCGTCCTTAACAAGATTAAATTTAGTTGAAATCTCCTTTTGATCAATCACCTGACGCAGATTAAACCGACGTGTCATAGATATATATCCCTGCCGTTCACACTTAATCTCGACTTGTACATTTCCGGAGTTCTCATATGAAAGACCACGTATATCAAAAGATTCAGTCGATTCATAAGGAGTAGACCCCAAATAAGTTGCATTAGTATTTTTGACATCGGGAGTAGATGAAACCACACGCCAATAAACATCAGCACCTGCCGGACGCGATTCGATATTCCATCGTATGATTGTACTCTCCAATGCCGTATTTCCGCTACCCTTTACTTGGGTGGTCGGCTGTAATTCAGCACGTTTTGGCACTCCGAGATAGCCGGCAATACCATCCCAATTAATTGATTTAAGCGCTTCGGTAAAAGCTCGTTCTATCAAATAGCTATATGATGCAGAACTGTTAGACGCAACAAATCGACCTCGCACTGTTTGTCGAAGCAGAGTTTCATTATCAGGATTTGCAAGCGTGTATTCCAACTCAACGACACCACGGTCGGGTGCTTGGTTTCCTAAAACTATGCTGAAGTTGATTACATTAATACGTAGCGTATAATCAGATTCAACACTACCGCCGACATGTATACCTAATGACCGGGCATACAATCCTACGGCTTGTCGCACAAACTGTTTGATTGTTGGATCTACATTAATTTTGCTATTCGCTATCATTTGACGCGTATACGATGTACATTCCGATGCATCAAGTATTGATCTGTCGGTTAAATCGGACGACACTTTAATATCGATGCCGTGTGTCAGATTATTGTAATGATTATCTGGGCTTGCGTTGCATTCAAGCGAGATATTGTATACACGTGGCAGTAATGTGGTCTTTTTTATTGAACCACATGAGCACAGTAATATGGCAAGTAATGTGCAGAAACTTATTTGAAGTGTTTTCATACAATTAAAATTTATCGTGTACTTTTAATTGATATAAGTTTAGCAGAAACAGTTGATGTATACTCAATTTTATTCTTACCGACATTGTTTGCGGTTGATATCACTACAGGTTCTACTACACCATCGGCTTTATAATCTTTTGTAGCTCGGATAATTCGGGCCATTGCAACACGACGTGCAAACTCTTCCGCATCTGGAATTTCATTTCTGTCATTGATCAAATCTGTAGTAAAATAGCCTAATGATGCCGCACCTTTAAAGCTGGAAAGAATCCAACCGTTTTTTGACAAGGTAAATGTATATGAAAAATTATCATCATTCCCCGATATTACAATTTTATTCCCTGAATATTCACATAATATTGAAGCTGTTTCAGTTATTGATTTCAGAATATCGTAACTGCCTTTTGATAAATTCAGGTCATCAACAGTCACAGCAGATGCCGAACTTACCGAATGAGGGATAACCAAATAATTTCGGCCTACTCCACATGATACCAACCCACATAAGCAAATAATTGAGACTGATGCAAGCAGCATTTTCTTAATAGAAATTTTCATATTTCACTTCTTTGCCTATCGGCCTCCCCTCTTCGGCTCTAACATAATTATAAAAAAATAGCGTAGGAGTCTGTACCATTAGGTGCTCATCCTACAACTTGAGGCCCTGGAATTGCCCATCTGAGTTGAATGAGCAACCTGCAGAAGCCTACGCCGGTATGTTTAGCATCCATTCCTTATGCTTGCGCTGGAACAGACTAAAATACAACATATCCGCAAAAGGCATCTACCGTTGCCGCAATCCTGACTCAGATTTTGAAATTTTCCAGGTTTCAAGTTGTCAAGAAGTTACGTCATGGTAAACGCTATCTGATTTATTTGCCTCCCTCCCCCATCTTGAGGTATTCTCTAACACCTCAAACCCTTAACCGGGCTTCTGCGGAGCGGTCTGCATTTGCAAAATTATAACAATTACTCATATTCTGCAAATAAATATCGCCACTAGCACATCAAAATTTGGCAGTGATATGATTTTTTATGTAACTTTGTTATCCTGTAATTCCAAATATTTATGGCACAGCAAGAAGATCAATTTAAGAAAATCGTATCCCACGCCAAGGAGTATGGCTTCGTATTTCCATCGTCAGACATCTACGACGGCCTTTCAGCCGTCTACGACTACGGACAAAACGGTGTGGAACTAAAGAATAATATCAAACGCTACTGGTGGGAAGCCATGACCTTGCTACACGAAAATATCGTCGGCATTGATTCAGCTATTTTCATGCACCCCACCATCTGGAAAGCTTCGGGACACGTCGATGCTTTCAACGACCCTCTTATCGACAACCGCGACTCGAAGAAACGCTATCGCGCCGACGTACTCATCGAAGAAGAAATCGCCAAAATGGACGACAAAATCGAAAAAGAAGTTGCCAAGGCCCGTAAGCGCTTCGGCGACAACTTCGACGAAGCTCTGTTCCGTCAGACCAACCAGCGCATACTCGATATAGCGACAAAACGCGATGCCCTGCACAACCGTTTTGCCGAAGCGATGAACGCCAACGATCTCAACGAGTTGCGACAGATAATCATTGACCAGGAGATAGTCGACCCTATATCCGGCACAAAAAACTGGACAGAAGTGCGTCAGTTCAACCTGATGTTTAAAACCGAAATGGGATCTACCGCCGACGGAGCCATGACGGTATATCTCCGCCCGGAGACTGCACAAGGTATATTTGTCAACTACCTCAACGTGCAAAAGACCGGACGTATGCGTATTCCGTTCGGTATCGCACAGATAGGCAAAGCTTTCCGCAACGAGATTGTAGCCC
>CAZOCO010000054.1:0-14023 GCA_964578325.1 uncultured Muribaculum sp. | reverse complement strand
AACAGGCACGTAGACTTCTGTTGAAGCAGCCCAAAGTACTACTACGCGGGCAACACCCTTTTCTGCTTTAAATTTGCGGATGTCTTCACGAAGAGCCTCAACCATTTCCCAACGGGTCTTGCAGTCTTTTACATTATCACCATCGAGTCGCTTTGCATAATTCTTATCGAAAGCAGCCTTCATAGGCACGATCTTCTCCAGCTCGTCTTTAACAGGGAGAATATCTTTTTCTTTAAGAACCTCGGCATTCATAGCCGACTCGTAAGCGTTGGCAGGATATACGTCCCATGCACCAAACTCGATATCATTGAGGTCGGCGATAGGCACAATCTGATTGTATTTAAGATATTTCTTGTCGGCACCTTCGCCCACACGCATGATGTCGTACTGGGTCATTGAGCCGACAGGCTTTGCAAGTCCTTTACGGGCCATAAGCACACCAGTCATGAATGTAGTGGTCACAGCTCCGAGACCTACTACGAGAATGCCAAGTTTACCTTCGGCTTTCTTTACTTCAGTTTCACTCATTTTTTGATGATATTAAATAGTATTCTAATCTGTTTATTAATCCGATAGACACCTACAGTCTGACCATTGCAGACGTTTACATCCGACCGGATACGTTTTTGAACCGCTAAATTAGTTCAAATTGTTTATATGTAAAAATAAATCAGTGTAAATGAATGTAATTTTATGTAAAAATTAGTTAATATCACGCCGCAAGTCATAACATAAGTTAAATTGACATGTTTTTACCGCTATTTTGTTAATGTATCATAATACAGCACTCAGCTCCGAGAGGCCACTGATTATCGATGGATGACTTATGGCATCTTCTTCTGCCGTCCAACCTTTGCCCTTTATCCAGGCAACCTGACATCCAAGCGACAACGCCGGCTCAATATCCTTTCTAAACGAATCGCCGACCACCAGAACCTGTTCGGGTTCAAGACCGAGAGCCTCCACTCCGAGAGCGAAAATTTTCGGATCGGGCTTACGTACACCCACTACAGCACTCTCTACAATTGTCTTAAAGAATCTACGCAAATCGAAGTCAGCAAGCACTGCTTCTACATTACCGTAGAAATTACTTACAAGCACCATCGGATAGCGTGCCGCGAGAGCCTCGAGAACCGGACGTGCCTCATCGGCACACTCTTTCGCCCGGCAATAACAATAGCGGGCAATCGGCTCAATCCAGAGGGAAGCATCTGTAACTGACACATAGCCGTTTGCGACAAGCCAATCAAACTGGATTCTCATCTTTTTCAGCAACAGCTGATAAAAATTGTCGTCAGGCGTAATATGATACTCTCTGGCAAGGGTACGCTCACCATGAACATAGGCATCGCGAAATACAGCTTTATCAACTCCAGTCACGCCTACATCACAATATCCGTCCCATATCACTTCGCTCCAGTGGTCACCACGTGAATCTATTGTACCACCATAGTCAAATATTATACCTTTAATATTTTCCATCTTTAAGTTCACGTACGAAATAACGGCAGACTGACTCATGTCTGCATATCATATATATGAGAATATTATTAAGCACAACCAGTTCAAACACGAAATACAACCATGGCTCTCCTATGAACAATGACACGAACAGTGCTATTGTACGCCAGTTGAACGACAAGATATTGGTATACTTCATCAGCGGAAGCGACGCCAAACGGAAATCATCGCGAAACTGCTGCGGAGCTCGGTTTGCAGCCCCGAATCGTGCAATCAATTCACGGCGGAGACGTTGCATTGCCGGAGCCGTTTTTTCCTGCTGTATAGTATAATTTGTATAGAATGTAAGAGTCAGTTTGCTCCAGAAATTCCTACTCCACGACAACTCGTCTAATTTCTTGCGTAATTCAGCTGCACTCTCAAGCTCGCTACCTTCCTCTCCTTTAAGAAAAAATAGATGAAACTGGCGGTAATAATCGGCCATAGCAGCCTGCTTGGCATGACACAGCCCAGCCACAACGGCAATAAGCCATATCAGCCAGGGATGTGACGCAAAGAATCCGTCAGTGGCATTCTCGCGAAGACAGATAGCGACATATATCGCTGCAAACCACAGATCTCCCGATACGCCGTCGAGAATACGGCCAATACGCGAATACTGTTTGGTCATACGAGCAAGCTGACCGTCGGCCGAGTCAAACGAATTGGCCCACATCAGCAATAACATACCGACCACATTTATCCACAATACGGGATAATAGAATAAAATTCCGGCGGCAACACCGAGAAATATAGATGCAATAGTGATAGCATTCGGCGTAACTCCGAGACGAGCAGCAAGCAAAGCCCAGGCATAACCTATCGGTCGATAAAAGAACAGATCTATATGTTCTTCTGTATCAAGACTCTTCAACGAGTCGCGATACGACGTTTTTTTTATTTCAGACATATAATCAAAGTTTAACCCGATTACGTATTTCAGACAATATCTGTTTAGCGATATACGGAGCCGCATCCTGACGACATGGAGCGAAACTGGGCCAGTCATTAAAGTCGATAATCTGGATCGAACCGTCAGTACCTACAATACAGTCCCCTCCATATACACACACATCAAGAGCTTCGGCTGCCTGCTGACATATCTTTTTAAGATAATCAAGATCAAACTGCAAGCCCTGCGACTTACCGTTTATTGCTTCGTGGCCATATTTTGAGTGTCCTGCCTCAAATGGATAAAACCAGAAAAAGAACGGGCTGCCACTGACACCGTAAAACTTGATCAGGTCACCAGAAAGATGACGGTTTATAACGGCACGCTTAATTCCACGCAGAAAATATTCCTGAAGCACCTCCTGCGCTTCCTGTGCATGGCGCACATAGCTGACATCCTCCTTATGCATGGCATGGAAATCCGCACGCTTGATCCAAGCCTGATCAAAACCGGCATCCTGAAGCTTGCTACCGATATTCTCATCGGTATTTACAATCAGCGAATCGGGATAAGGGATAGAATTACCCATAAGAATACGTGTCATACGCTCGCGGGTACAATTTTCTATTCCATAGCCTGAATTAATCACTATGCGACCTTCATCCTCAAGTTTCTGAAGCTTATGGATCGACTTCATCTCCCGGCACATGTTTACGATATAATTCTCGTTGACATCACCGTTGATAAACTGCTCTTCCGAATATATATTGACGATACAACCGCGCTTGCGCAGATGTTCTGCCACCGCATTGAATATGGCAGCATCATTTCCTATATGATTGGGAGAATATGCCCCGGCTCTCATCACGCCGGCAATAGTTATTTCAGCCATAGATTGGTTATGAGTTATTATTGTCTACTTTGCGATAAACTCACGCGCGGTGTCGATATCGCCGGCATGGTCGACATCGATGATTTTTGAGAATGGGTATGCACGCAGTTTCAGACCGGCATCTACAAGCGCACGCTGATAATTGCGCATCCGGCTTTGCCCCGAAGCAATACATTCATCCAGGACTTTAAGTGAGACGGGGGTAAGTCCGTAGATACCACCTGAAATATATTTTACGCCATCCCACGGGGTATCACGAAATGCAGTTATATCCATTGTTGCCCGATCTACATCAATATAAAGAGGCTTTTCATCATCGATATAGTCCGTCACACCCATATATCCATCGGCACCTGTAGTGTCATCCTCAAAGGCCTCTACATAGCGCCGGAAATCATCTGTCCGGAAAATCGTATCTACCGTAGTAAGCACAAATTTTCCAGTCGCCGGGAACGCACGGCTCACCTCATAAAACGAATGCATCGAACTTGGAGTAGATTTCACTACCAGATTAAACGGAACCGGAAGGCTCAATTCTTCAAGATATTCGCGCACCTGAACCATATGTTCGTTTACAATTATCGACAATGATTCAGGATTGACCGCCATCATTATATCGATGAGTCGTTTTATCATTGGGCGGCCATCAAGGTCGACAAGCGGCTTGGGAAGTGCGACACCCTCTTGAACAAGGCGTGAACCCTCACCAGCAGCAATAATAGCGTAATGCATTTATTCAGTTATGAATTTGATTGGTCTATAGAAATATCAGCAGCATCGGGCTCTCTGCGTAGTCCGTGAGAACGACGTTCGGGACGTTCTTTCATCTGGCTTTTTAATGGATTGGCATACGACACATCATTAAAATGCCGGTTACGCCACACATCTATTGCCATATATATCGCATGACGCATAGAATCGGGAGATGCAACACCACGTCCAGCGATATCATAACCGGTGCCATGATCAGGCGATGTCCTCACGTAACCGAGACCGGCAGTAAAGTTCACACCCGAATCCATTGCAAGCGTTTTGAATGGAGCCAAGCCCTGGTCGTGATACATAGCGAGCACTCCGTCGAAGTGACGATACATATCCGACCCAAAAAATCCATCGGAGGCATACGGGCCGAATGCAAGAATCTTTTCCTGCTGTGCGGCGTCAATGGCCGGAGCAATCACATCCGACTCTTCCGAACCGAGCAAGCCGTTCTCACCCGCATGCGGATTCAGCGAAAGTACTGCGATACGCGGTGCTTCTATACAGAAATCTCTCTTTAGCGATGCATTGAATATTCGCAGCTTCTCAATAATGGCATCTTTCGTTATCTGGTCGGAAATACGAGTCAGAGGAGTATGGGCAGTAACGAGCGCGACACGCAGTCCGTCAGAGGTACACATTGTCATAAGTGCATGTTCATCTCCTTCGGCAAGTACGCTTTCCAGATATTCCGTATGTCCTGGAAAATGAAAAGTATCACTCTGAATTGTATCCTTACAAATCGGAGCGGTAACCAATACATCCACATCTCCGGCTTTAAGATCGGCAACTGCGCGCTCAAGTGCATCAAATGCCAGGCGCCCGGCCTCGGGAGCTGGTGTTCCGGAAGTAAGCACAGCCAATGTATCACCATTGGAGACATCGACCGTACTTATACGACCGTCATGGGCTTCAGCAACTGATGCCACTGTATCAATAGTCATATCAGCCAGTTCCAGCTGTTTACAAAAATACTCGACCACCTTAATCGGGCCATATACAACCGGGGTACACAATTCTGTAATACGGCTGTCCGAGAGGGCCTTCAGCACCACTTCCGGACCAATACCATTAATATCTCCCAGCGTTATTCCTACTTTTATTTTTTTTGAGCTCACGGCTAAATATCTGTTTATAAAAAATCCACCACAATGTCTAACCGACAATTTGCGGCTAATAAAGTGCTAATTTACGAATAATCCCAAACATTTCACCCTACACAGCACTATTTTTCTGTCGTCGGCACATTTTCAAGCAAAAAAATAAGCCATACGACCTTTCGACCGAATGGCTTGATAATGGTGAGTAGTGAATCCGGGATTCGAACCCGGGTCTCCGCCGTGAGAGGGCGGCGTGCTAGGCCTCTACACTAAATCACCATATGGGTCATCAAATGACCCGTCACTCTTTCAACGATGCAAATTTAGACACTATTTTTATATTATCCAAATTTTACCTCAAATTTTTACCCGCGCAATATAAAGGCGTATTACTCTATGAGCCCGGCAATCTGTGAAGCATTCAGCACTTTACCGAGCAACAACACGGCATCGTCAATACTTGGGGAAATAGTGACGAGGGTCTTCAGCACCCTAAGTGTATCATATGCATCGACCAGCGCGCTGTTGTCGGGGTCGCGACGGCCGGTAATATAATATTGTCGGTAAAGCAACGATGCAAGCCCCTCGGCTACGATGCGTATAGCCTCACGTTGCGCCTCGTCGGCCGGGACAGAGCCGTTGAGTATATGCTCTACACATGCCCACGCCGTATTAATCGCCATAAGCACAGCTCCTGCGTCAGCCACATCAACTCTGGCCGTATATGCCAACGCCGTCATCACTGCATTATATGCCGCTTTAGGTTGTTGCTGCTTGAGCAGAGTTTCGGCATAAGCGGTAGAAACGAGCAACAACGAGCCTGACAATCGCTGTATGTCAGGTTCGTTGCTGTTTGATTGCAAATGTTGCCACTGTCCGAGAATATCAGACAATACTTCCTGCGCCATCATCGATGCCGACACGAGGTCTCCATCGACTATCGATCGGTATACAGAATTAAGAGCTTCCGACGTTGCCGGATCTATAGAAGTATTATCCATTGACAGTGTAAAGTATTATTTAACTGCGTCGACAACAGTCTTGATCGATTCAAAAATATCATCGATCGATCCCATACCCTGTATGGCGTTGTACTTACCTTCTTTCAGATAGTATTCGCGAAGAGGAGATGTCTGCGAGTGGTAGACTTTAAGACGCTGATTGATAGTTTCCAGATTGTCGTCTGAACGGCCCGACATCTGACCACGCTTAAGCAGACGGTCTACAAGCTCGTCATCTTCCACCTCAAGACCCACAACTGCGTGAATGTCTGATCCGCGTTTCTTCATCATCTCGCTCAATGCCTGTGCCTGTGGAATAGTACGGGGAAAACCGTCAAAAATGACACCTTTGCTGGCAGCTTCGGCATTATCATCAAGTACAGAACCGAGAATATCGATCATAAGTTCGTCGGGGATAAGTTGTCCCTGCTTGATATATCCTTCTGCCACTTTTCCAAGTTCGGTGCCACGCTTGATGTGATCACGAAGTACGTCACCGGTCGAGATGTGATGAAATCCATAGTGCTCGATGAGACGATCGCTCTGGGTACCCTTGCCACTGCCGGGTGCTCCGAAAATTACAATGTTTGTCATTTTTGATGTTTTAGGTATATTGAACTAAATAGTATTGTCAATCAGCGATCAGTCTTCTTTAAGCACAAATATATCGCGTAGATTTCTGGCTTTGCCATCAAGATCAAGGCCGAAACCGATAATAAATTTAGGAGGAATCTCAAATCCGATATAATCCGGACGAACGTTGGTGAGTACAGATCCGGGCTTGAACAACAGCGATGCCACCTTAAGCGACGCCGGATGCTTTTCACGAAGATCGCTCATCAGCTTGGCAATCGTGATACCAGTGTCGACAATATCCTCAATCACGATGACATCCCGACCGGCGATATCTTCATACAATCCGACTACCTCTTTCACGGCCCCTGTAGTATCAGTGCCACTATAGCTTTTGAGGCGTATAAATGTAATTTCGGCATCGATTGACAGAGCCCTGAACAGATCGGCAGCAAATGGAAATGCGCCATTAAGCACACAAATCAGCAAAGGGTAGCGGCCCTTGTACTCACGGCTTATTTCATCCGCAATCTCTCCGATACGGTTCTGTATGTTTTGATTGGTTATATAGGGCTCAAATGTAAGCCCATCGTAAGTAACGGTACTCATCGGGTATTAACTTTTCACAAAGTTAATCACATTTGTCGAAACATGCAAAAAAACAGATGTCCTCGGGGCATCTGTTTTTTGCATATAAATGTTTGACCGGCTGAAAATGCCGATAACGTTTACTCAAATTCGACCAATACAGCGTCGGTGGCAACCACCTGGTCAGGCTTGACGAATACTCGTTTAATAACTCCGCTGCGAGGCGAATCAACATCATTTTCCATCTTCATGGCCTCGTATACCAACAGAGTATCACCCTTCTTTACAGTATCTCCGGGCTTACAGTTTACAACTATCACCTTACCTCCCATGGGAACCGTAACAACCGGGCCTGTAATAGGAGCAGCAAGCTCTTCAGCTTCTTTCATCTCCTCGGGGGTAGGCTGTGGAGCGTTGGCAACAGCCTCTTCCTGGCGACGTTTGCGAAGGAAACCGTTGGCTACCGATGGCAACAATGCCAGAAGCAGAAGTTCCTCGTCATTAGACGCAAGTTTCACACCACCCAGATCTTCAAGAACAGGATTTTCGGGAGCCGTATATTTCGACACGTCGTAAGGCATCTCTTCGGCAGAACCTGTAATCTGTTCGCGGAAAGCCGGATCGATTGCAACCGGAGTGTGTCCGTATTCACCCTTCACGAGCGAAATAAACTGGTTAGATGCATTTGAATAATCTTTATTGCCCTTCTTGCGGTCAAGAGCAAGAGACACAGCCTGCGATCCTACAATCTGAGAGGTAGGAGTAACCAATGGAACAAGACCGGCATCGCGACGCACTTTAGGTATCAGCGCCATAGCATCATTAAGCACATCTTCTGCGCCGAGAGCCTTCAGCTGTGCCACCATATTGGAATACATACCTCCCGGAACCTCGGCCTCCTTTACCAGCAGATTAGGTTTCGGGAATCCGAAATAGTCTTCGATAGCATGACACTTTTCGAGCAAAACGGCCTCGTCGTTGGCTTTCGCAGCAGCGATAGCAGCATCAAACAATGCATCTATTTCGGCAGGCAATGTGTCGTTCAAAGGATCGAAAGCACGGGGGAAGTGATCTTTCTGAAGGTCGAACGCAGCGAGTTCCTTACGCACATTGTACAACTCGTCGCGAATGCGACCGATGGCCTCCATGTTAGCTTCAAGCTCAACACCGAGTTTTTTAGCAAACACATACACCAATTCAATCGCCGGAGCGGCTGATCCTTCGCCAAACCACCATATGTTGGTATCGAGAATATCAACTCCATGAATTATAGCCATGAGCGAAGATGCCAGACCATAACCGGGAGTACAATGAGTGTGAAAATCCACTTCAACATTTACCGCGGCCTTCAGTTTAGGCATCAAAGATGCGATTCGCGACGGATTTACCAATCCTGCCATATCCTTCAGCGTGATAATCTTTGCACCGTAGGCTTCCATCGCTTTGGCTTTCTCAACGAAATATTCGTCGGTGAAAATCTTCTCTGGCTTTTTAGCGAACAATTTTGCGAAGAAACCTTTTGGAGCCTCTTCTTTGGGATCGACAGTATAGCATACCGCACCATCAGCGATACCTCCAAGCTGATTGATCATACGAATTGACTCTTTGACATTATCCAGGTCGTTGAGCGCATCGAAGATACGCATCACATTAAGCCCGTTTTTGATAGCTTCTTTATAAAATCCTTCAAGCACAGAGTCGGGATAAGGCACATATCCGAACAGGTTTCGTCCGCGCGAGAGAGCCGACAGCAAAGATTTCCCTTTCATTGCCTTCGATACCGTACGCAGACGTTCCCACGGAGACTCATCGAGATAACGCATTACTGAATCGGGGACAGCCCCACCCCATACTTCCATTATATAAAAACCTGCATTCTCGTATAGAGGCAGAAGACGGTCGATCGACGACTGTTTCATACGGGTGGCAAACAAAGACTGCTGTCCGTCACGAAGTGTGAGATCGCGTATTTTCAACTTACGTTCCATAGTAGTTCTCTTAAAATTTTTAATCTATAGATTGACATCGGCCTATGATATTCACGACCGTTGTTTTCGCAAATATACAAATAAAATCCGAATAACCTGAATTTTCACCGGCTTTCGTTAGCGACGACTCAATCGAACACTCCGCGTATAGACTCGTCGGGAGTATCGGTGTCGATAAATTCACCGAAGTCTTCTTTATGACACAAGTCAATATCAGCCGGGAAATTAAACCGGATATCCTGGCTATATGGAAGAGTAGGATCGGCGTATACTTTGGAGATATAGTTACCATAGATAGGTAGCGCCATAGCCGCACCCTGTCCGAGGGCCATTCCGTTGAAGTGGATATACCGTTCCTCACCGCCGACCCACGTACCCGACACAAGCTGTGGCGTAAATGCCATAAACCATCCGTCGGAGTTTGAGTTGGTCGTTCCGGTCTTACCACCCATCTGTGCCGACACATTGTAGGGTGGACGGCGCAGACGATTGCCCGTACCCGAATCAACCACGTTAAGCAACATTGACAGAATCTTATAGTAGGCTTCACGAGATATTACCTCTGTGTGGCGCGGTGTAAATTCCGAAATAATGTTGCCGTTGTTGTCGGCTATAGCAGTAACAAATACAGGATCGACCCTCATGCCTTTATTGGCAAACGCCGAATATGCAGTCACCATCTCCTTTACCGAAACGTCACACGGACCAAGACAGAGCGACATCACAGGATCAAGCTGATTGGTAATACCGAAATTGTGCATGTTGCGCACAAGTGTCGCGGGCGACAATTGCTCCATCAGGCGTGCAGATATCCAGTTGTTTGAAGTCGTCAGCGCCCACCTCAAGTCGACCATCTCACCTACACGCGCCGTACCGGAATTTCGCGGCGTCCATGCACGTCCGAGCTCATCATAGATAGTAGGCTGCTCGTTGAGCAACTCGTCGCAAGGGGTAAAACCCTCTTCCATAGCATATGTATAGAGGAACGGCTTGATTGTAGAGCCGATCTGCCGGCGTCCGGTCGACACCATATCATATTGGAAGAAACGAAAATCCGGTCCACCTACATATGCTTTGACGTGCCCCGTCACAGGATCCATCGACATGAAACCTGCACGCAGAAAGTGTTTGTGATAGATGAGCGAATCGAGAGGCGTCATCGTAGTATCGACGATTCCGGCATAAGAGAACACTTTCATATCTACCGGAGTGCGGAATGCTTTCTGAATCTCTGCATCAGTAGCACCGGCATGCGACATGGCGATATATCGGTCAGACTGCTTGATAGCGCGCGCTATCATACCGTCGAGTTGAGCTTGCGACAGTTCGGCGCGATTGGTGGTGTACGGGGCACCGCTCACACCCTTTTTCTCCTTGAAAAAGCTTGGCTGCAATGTTTTTCCGAGATGTTCAGCCACAGCATCTTCGGCATATCGCTGCATACGCGAGTCGATCGTCGTATAGATTTTCAATCCGTCGGTATAGATATCCCACTTCGATCCGTCGGCCTTCGGATTTTTCTCTATCCATCCGTACAGCGGATTGGTTTCCCATGCGATAGAATCGTCGATGAATTTCTGTCGCTCCCATCCGCGATAGTCGGAGCGTACCGGCCGCTTCGCACGAAGTATGCGGCGCAATTCCTCACGAAAATAAGGGGCAAGACCATCCTTGTGGTCGACGCGGGTAAATTTTATCTCAAGCGGCAACTGCTTCAGCGAGTCGAGTTCCTGCCGCGAGATAAAATCGTTTTTATACATCTGCTCAAGCACGGTATTGCGACGCAGACGTGTGCGATCGTTGCGACGCACCGGATTATAATAGCTCGGATTTTTCACCATACCCACCAGAGTAGCCGCCTCCTCTATTGTAAGATCTTTCGGCTCCTTACCGAAATATATATATGCCGCCGACTTTATACCCACGGCATTGTAGAGAAAGTCAAACTGGTTGAGATACATCTTCAATATCTCGTCTTTAGAGTAGAAGCGCTCGAGTTTAATGGCGATCATCCACTCTATGGGTTTCTGGAGCGCTCGATCCCACAACGAGTTGGATGGTGGCGAATAGAGCTGTTTTGCAAGTTGCTGGGTAAGTGTAGAACCACCACCGGCATTGCGCTGCTGCAAAATCAGTGTCTTTACAGCGACACGCATCAAGGCTCGCACATCAATGCCGGAGTGATCTTCAAACCGAGAATCTTCCGTAGCGACAAGAGCATTGATTACATTATCAGAGATGTCGTCAAAGTCGACATACACACGGTTGCCTGTATTATTGAAATAGCGACCCAACTCCTGTCCGTCGGCAGAATATATCACCGAGGCAAACCGGTCGGAGGGATTCTTAAGTTCTTCGATAGGCGGCATGTATCCTATCACACCGTTATAAATGAGAAATAGGAAAAATGCGATGAAAAACACTGCGGCGACAAACGTCCACCACATTGTCTTTATTATCTTTTTGGTACGTTCCGGGCTCATCGTTAAAAAAATTATAAATCGTGCAGATAGTGCAGACTAATTAAACTGCAAATTTACAAAATTTTCAATGATAACCGTAACCGCCGTAGTTAAAACATGTTACCTGCGCTGCAACATTACCCATCTTCCTGTCAATCGAAGAGAAAAGACGCGCCATCGACACGTCTTTTCTACATTCCGGAGAATTTTAAGTAAAGTCGGATTAAGACACACTATATATTATCTTCGTCTTGAAACGACTCCACGCTGCGATGCTCTATATACTGTACCATCTAACGTGACATTTGATACGTGACCGGTAGTCCGATTATAAAAAATCGTGCCATCAAGAGTTTTCATACCGTAACTCATAGGAAGTTCAATAGAGAATTTAGCTTCAACATATCCGTCGCGAGAGCTTACAGTTGACCCGAGATAAAAAGTACCGTTTCTAATATAATCAGTATCGGCGGCATGATATACTACTAAATTAGATCTGTCGGCATAGAAATCCAACGTAGTCCCATCATTGCTGGTCAATGTTATATCCTGCAAATCAGGCGATGCGGCAAAAGATACCGCACAATTAAAACAAAGAATTAAAAATAATAATAGCTTTTTCATTATACAATATTAAACGATTATCTTTTAAACCATTAACTCACCAGGCATATTTAGCCTCTGCGTGATTAGTTCGAGTCAATATCTTCATCAGTCGCGAGCTGTTGAGCAGCATATATTCCGGATACGCTGACTTTGTTTTTTCCGGAAACATATATTCCGACATACTCCTTTTTGAGTTCACCGTTTTGCGTCCAAACCTCTATAAAGTTGTTGTACTTTTTATCTAAAAGCATGACTTCTATTTTCCCGTTATAGAAACTTAAGATTACGGGACTTTCAGGATAAGTGAGTTTTGCCGTCTTCTTGACATACATTTTACCGGATTTGCAATTGATCGCGTAAAACGACTTTTTGTCAAACAATATGGCATCGAAGTTATTGTCGTCCTCATAGTTTATGACCACACCCACACGCGATTTATCGTTGTGATTAGACACCGAATAATCAAACCTCAACAATGTCGGCTCACCGGGAACAAGCTCGATTTCTGTTGCAATAATCGCAGTAACATCATCTTGCTTGGTCTCTATGACAAGATTCCCGATTTTGTCAAATTTGCATTGTACAGTCTTTTTGTCGTCGATAAGCGACCAGCCCATATCCATCAGGCTCATATCCCCGCTGACATAGTTTCGCAGAACAGGATTTTTCAGCTTCTCAAATTGTTCTGAAGGAAAAAGTGATTCATTTTGATCCGGATCATCATCCCCGCTTTCTTCGTCGGTACTGTTATTATATATGTGTCAGAAACCAACCCAGAAGATTTCTTCTTTATTTTTACCTTATCGACCTTTTCTTTAAATTTAGGCATAAAAATTTTATTATTCCACGCCATACATGTAGGCGAAGTCAAGGCAATAGCTATGACGACCACTGCAATAAAAAATTTTCTCATGATTTCTATAGATTAGACCCGAGTGATGTCTGATATTCCTGAACTACCTCACTGAATTTTTTCAACAAACGTGGATATTTTTCCCAACACTGGTTTGACCGGCAATCATTCATTTTGATTTCTGACGTCAATCTCACTTTATACGACGGGGTATCACTATCAGTAAATGTAATTCTCACTTCAACCTGTGTTCGTACAGTCTGCTCTGGAAACCGTGTTGTAACCCAACCGGATTTAATCCAACCGGCAGCTTTGTCGCGAATTTCACACTGTTCAAAATTGTCAATAGTGATCTGTGTGAGGCGCTTCCATATCATATCTTCGGAAATCCCCCGCTTGCAGTTGACCGTAAACCATTTGTTTGCCTGATCTATACCTTCTTCCTCACCAAAAGAAGCACGATAGGCGGCATCTTCTTTAAGGTCATACGACACCGTCTTTTGTGGATTGTTTTTCAGAAGCTTTACTTTACGGGTAATATACCCCGGAGCCTCGAAACGAAGATTGACAAATTCAGTGTTTCGGTCAAAATTAACGGTATATGTACCCGAACCGACCTCCATACCATTAACAAAAATCTTGGCATCTTCAGGGACTACCATAATCGTCTTTTTAGCACCGAACAAGCCCAGTACACCAAGAATCATAAAAGAAATGACCAGAGTTTTACTCATGTCTATTAAATGATTAGATTGGGGTCAGTAGATATTTCCGGTTGGTGAACAAGGGGGGACTATCCGTATAATGCA
>CAZOCO010000053.1:0-14032 GCA_964578325.1 uncultured Muribaculum sp. | reverse complement strand
AGCATTATACGGATAGTCCCCCCCTTGTTCACCAACCGGAAATATCTACTGACCCGAGAAAATGTAGTAGCATACGCTTTGTAAGAAGACACTGAACTTGCAGTCTGTTGTGGCAAAATCACGGTAGTCTGATCTTCAACGGAAGTTCCTTGGCCTATTGTAAATAAAAAGCTCTCTTTCATCGACTTGGGACATTGAACATAGCCGGTAATTTCATATACTTTACGAGCCTCCATTTCTACCGACGGCGATATCAGCCAATCGTTGGCGGCATTGTATCTATCATAATCATAGCGGGCACCATTTATTGAGCTGTCGTAATACCATGTAGTTCCGTCGGTATTAGCATCGATATAAGTCCATGAGCCAAAATCCTCCTGACTATTGATTGACAAACTAACGACATCGGCGGCAAACACCGAAACGGGCAAGACAGTCCCTAATAACAGCAAACATAACTTTTTCATACCTAATAACATATATTTATCAATACGATAAAGTCGGACAGCGGTACTCTCCGCGATAACTCCGACTTAAGCAAGAATAAAATTAATGGCATCTGCCATTGTAAATCCGTTTAGCACAAATTTTTACAAATTTACGCTAAAAACGGCACAAATACAAGACAAATGCCACAAATGCTATTTTTCAACAGGGAAAAGCAATTTGCCTCATGGCCTTACGAATAGTTTTCCACTTCGGAAAAATTGCAAATGGCCGCACCGGAGCATAGCTTACTGCGATGACAAGCAACGACACTATTGCTATAATAAGCAACCATCCGTAGATCTCTTTCATCGACACCACCATAGCCTGACGCTGCACCATACCGTAGAGTTCACCAACAGATATATGACCTGATATCGTAGAAACATCGGTAAAGTTCCGGCCAATCAAAGCTGCGTTGTCGGCCATGGTGTGTCGCAATAACTCGCCTATAAGTGCCGGCCCGAGAGTCGCGCCCATCACCGCACCGGTAAATCCATTAATCGTCAAAGCCTGCGGGAACACCTGAAACGGCAATCCACTCTGAACAATTGAGGTTAGAAACACTATTGAAATCATTACAGCTGCCGCCCCTCGAAAAAACAACGGGATAAAAAGCATCTCCTTTTCCACGCCATAATCTATATAGAAATAGAAGTAGCACAGATACACTGTAGCCAGCATAAAACCGATTGCCGTCATTGTCTTGTATGACCATTTTCTTAAAGCAAATGTATAATATGTAAATGCACATCCTGCCAGAATACCGGCAAATACATACCAGTTAAGATCAATGAGGTTGGTATCGTCAAAGCCGAGAATGGTTGATGCATATGAGTGTTCAAACACATGTTCTGTAGCAATCAGGGTAAAAAATACCAGATAAACACCTGTGGCACGGATGACATTTCTGTTTGTCAAGGCTTGATAAGATATATATGGATGATGCAAAAATGTAGCACGCCATAGGTTGATGAACACACAGACACTCCCGAGCAATGCAGCTCCGCATATTTCGGAAGAGTGCCACCAATCGTAAAAATTACCGTATACACATACAAACGTGAAACAAAGCATGAATATAGCCCACAGACCACTGCCAATCCAGTCAATACCACGAAGAGGAATAAACATAGGCGATTTCATCGGGCGAACAAGCACCATTACCATCACCATCATGAGCCACAGCAAAGCTACCATAATCCAGTGCATATATTCCCATTCGAGATGGAAAATAGTATAGACTGTAGCTATGCCGCTCAACTGTATGACACTGTCGACAATAATATATACGTAACAAAAGAATATCGCCATATCGCGCACCGGAGTGAGCCATAGCTGTATGGTTGAATTGCAGGCAAACGTGGCCTGCATCCTGAACCATCCAGCCACAAAACATACAGCAACCAACAGTGGCACACAGGCAGTGTGAGCACAGATTATGTTTGCGGCAACAAGTACCGCTCCCGACACGAGTAACTGCAACCGCGTGGAAAATCGGAATTTAATGCGGAACATCACCGCAAAATTGACGGCCATACCGACAAGCGACGCATAGCCCGCCATTAGGATATCCTCCTGCATCAATGCTGTTGTTCCCACCATATCTGATGCAGCAGCCAGATACAGTCCTCCCGAAAACTGCACAATCAGCACAAAGAATATAAACAGCCAGGGTTTCAACCGACGCGGAATAAAGTCGGGGACTTCCGGAATATCAAACGGCCCCCCGTGAGAATGCCATTCAGCCATCGTCAATACAGCACCTTACATTCCACATTCATTCCGGCCCGCATACGTTGTATGAGTTCAGGAGAAGTATTGCCGTCGAACTCGATACGTACAGGGATGCGCTGTCGCACTTTCACAAAATTTCCTGCGGAATTATCCTGAGGCAACAGCGACAAAGAGGCTCCTGTGGCCGTGGAGATAGCCACCACTTCACCGTAGAAATCATTATCAGGCATCGCATCGACATGTATTTCGACTTTACTTCCTGGAACTATGTGTTTCAGTTGAGTCTCCTTATAATTAGCTGTGACCCAAACATCTCCCGAATCTACCACATCGAGCAGAGTCTGGCCGGGCTGCACAAGCTGACCGACCTGTATCTCTTTACGCGAGGTATATCCGCCGCAAGGAGCTACAATCACTGTGTAACTGAGGTTTAGTTCTGCGGTTTCAACCATTGCATCGGCAAGCTGTATGCCGGCTTCCGCCTGCGATATGCGCTGACGATTAACATCGACAACCGACGTAGTTGCCGATTTCTGACGCGCCAGCATATCGTAGCGGGCGCGTTTAGCCTCGTAGTCGGTTTTAGCGGCATCGTACTGCTGACGTGTGACAGCATCGCTCTCAAGCAGTTTTTCATAGCGTGCCAGGTCGGTTGCCGCCATATCCATCACTACGCGAGCTTCTGCCAGCGACGCATCGCTTACAGCTACATTGGCCGAAGCAGAAGCGACCGATCTGTGAGCTACTTCGAGAGCAGCAAGCGCATTCTCCCGGTCGGCACGGGCGCGGGCCAGATTCAGGCGCAGATCAGAATCGTCAATAACTACCAGTGTATCGCCCTTCTTTACAGGCCGGTACTCGTCAAAGCGTATTTCTTTCACATATCCCTGCACACGACTGTTTACCGGCACTATCTGCTGGCATATCTGGGCATTGTCGGTAAACTCGACATCACCCATGTGATAAAACTTACTGCCTACCCATATGGCGGCAACGGTGACAACAGCGATTGTAATTAAATACGACAGTATTTTTTTATTGCGATGGTTCATATTATTCCGGACGTGAAAAGAAGTTTATAATAAAAATAGATGATATCAATACGAGCGTTGACTAATCCGAGCTCGGCATCAAGTTTAGAGTTAGCAGCATCGAGCATATCGGTAATCAGAGCCATATCTGCCGAATAGCGCATAGAAGTCACAGCATAATTTCGCTCGGCCAGTTCAACACTCTTTTGTTGAGTTTTAAGATTTTCGTATGCTTCAAGGTAGTGTACGTGGTCGTTTCGCACGGCGAGAGAAACGTTGTCGCGCTCCGCTTCAAGCTCTTCGAGCGACCGACGTGTAGCAATACGACTTTTTGCTATAGACTTGTTACTTTTGTAAAGCGACGACAGATTGTAGCTTATGCCAACACCGACATACCAGTACCCGAGATTGCGGTTGATCGGAGGAACTTCGACCAGTATAGGACCATCGAGATTCCATGCCGCCTCAAGGCCGATCTTCGGTAACCGTTGAGCTTTGACAAGCGTCTCGGCCTTGCGACTGATATCAACCCCTATACCGGCCAACTGCAACGATGGCGAGTTCGCAGCCGCCTGCTGCTGCCACCAACCTTCACCCTCCACAGGCAGGCTACGAGACAAAATAGTTGTATCCGGCAAGATAACTGTACCATCCGGCAGTCCTGCAGTAGTGACCAGATTGGCATTTAGTATGTCGATAGTGTTATTGATGCGTGTAAGCTGCAGTTGCAAATTGGCAACAAGCAATTCGTAACGGGTGATGTCGTTTTTCAACACGGTACCCTGCCGGTAACGGGAATTCATATCGTCGAGTACTTTACCTGCGGCCACAAGATTGCTCTCCACAACCCGACGCAGATTATTATATTTATATAAGTCGAGATAAAAACCTGTAAGCTGAAACCTGATGTTATCGCGACGAAAATCGGCAGCATAGCGCGAAGCCGTTGATTTCAACTCGGCCATTTCTATAGCCCCGGTTATGGCACCTCCGGCATATACAGGTTGAGAAACTTTTACCGACACTCCGTTGCCGAAATGAGGAATGGGAGCTTTCTGATAATCGGAAAAATTGCGTCGAGTAGTGAATCCGTTGCCGATATAACTCAACGACACAGCCGCACTAATGTCGGGCAAGCGGGAACTGCGGGCTACAGCGACTTCTCGTGCAGCTTCATCCTGCGCAGTAAACGACGGTCGGAGTTGAGTGCTGTTGGTCTCTGCAATTTCAAAAATCTGTTCAAGCGTCATTACAGACTGGCCGTACATGCACACTCCGCCGCTCAACAGCATTACACAAAGCAACGCTGTGAGCAATCGATGATTGTTCATAAACTATGAATATAAATAAAGGGGATAAAATAGACTGTCAAATATGGATTTCAGTCATCAACAGCAAAAGCCTGACACTGAAATATTCAATATACCGGCCACCCAGGAGCCGTACTTTTCCAGTTTTCAAGAAAGCCCCAGTTTCTCACGAGGGGACGGACAGAAATAGTGATAGAATTGATGTAAGGCATATATATGCGACTCTTTGTGAACCGCGTTGCAAAGTTAGTGAAAATATTTGAAACATATTTTAAAATATTTTATACTTCCATATATCAGATAGTTAAAACTGTGTTAAATACATAAACCAGATTAAACGAATGTATGTTATTCCAATCAAAAGACAAAATGAAATTCAATTACTAACATTAAAACTTACATTTATTATGAAAAAGAAGATTTTTAGTTTAGCATTTATAGCAATGTCATTGGTAGCCTTTAGCGGCATGGCACAAAATCAAAGTAGCCGCGGATGTGACAAGCAGGAAAACGTAAAATGCTGCAAAGCTGAAAAAAAATGTCACAACAAAGATAGAATGAACCCTTACGAAGGCTTGACTCTGTCGGACTCGCAGAAAGCCCAGTTGAAGCAACTCGACGAAAAGCGTATGGCCGACCGTCGACAGCAATCACAACTCCGCAAGGAAGAGAAACAACGTAATGATTCCGTTCAGAAAGCCGACCGTAAAGCATCGCGCAAGGCTTATCTTGAAGAAGTAAAAGCCATAGTCGGTCCCGACCAGTATGTGTTATTCCTTGAGAACATGTATGTCAACACTCCCGGACAGGGCCACGATAAAGCAGTAAAACAGGGCCATCACGGCGATAAACAGGGTAAGATGCAGGGCAACCGCCCCATGAAAGGGCACGATAAGAAACAGCCTCGTCAATCAGCACCACAGACCGACAAAAAATAAGTCAGCGACATAATTACCAGATCCCGGCAGAGAATATCTGACCGGGATTTTTTGTATTAAAAATAACTCTTCACACATTAATAAATATAAAAATGACCTTTTATGTCGGAACTTTTCTGTAATTTTGCCGAGAATTTTCAATTAAGAGCAGTGACATGCCAAAAAATCTTGTAATTGTAGAGTCTCCGGCCAAAGCCAAAACCATAGAGAAATTTCTCGGTAAAGAATATAAAGTTATGTCGAGTTACGGACATATCCGCGATCTTGACCGTAAGAAATTCAGCATCGACATAGACAACGGGTTTCAGCCCCTGTATGAAATTCCTGAAGACAAGGAAAAACTCGTGACCGAGCTTAAAAAGGCCGTCAAATCGGCCGACACCGTATGGCTCGCATCCGATGAAGACCGCGAAGGAGAGGCCATAGCATGGCATCTGTGCGAAGTTCTCGGTCTTGACCCGGCTGTAACGCGCCGTATAGTGTTTCATGAAATCACGAAAACAGCTATTGCCAAAGCAATAGAAAATCCGCGGACAATCGACCTGCATCGTGTGGATGCACAGCAGGCGCGCCGTGTACTCGACCGGATAGTCGGATTCGAGCTGTCGCCGGTACTGTGGAAAAAAATCAAGCCGTCGCTGTCGGCCGGACGCGTGCAGTCAGTAGCAGTACGCCTGATTGTCGACCGCGAAAAAGAAATTTCCGGGTTTCATTCAGAGCCTTACTATAGAGTGACCGGTGAATTTCTGCCAGCACCCGGGTCGGCACGGCTGCACGCAGTTCTCAACAAGCGCCTTACCGACACATCGTCGGCACGTGAATTTCTTGCGGATTGCAGCAAAGCTACCTTCAGCGTATCATCGGTGCAGACAAAACCGGTTACCAAATCTCCTGCCCCACCTTTCACAACCTCGACCCTGCAACAAGAAGCATCGCGCAAGTTGGGATTTTCGGTAGCACAAACCATGTCGATAGCACAGAGGCTATATGAAGACGGACACATCACCTACATGCGTACCGACTCTCTCAATCTGTCACAGCTCGCTATAGAGGCCATTTCTGACGAAATTACCTCAACCATGGGGCCTGAATACCTCAAAATACGCCACTTCCATACATCGTCGAAAGGCGCCCAGGAAGCCCACGAAGCAATCCGCCCAACCAATATAGCCGCCACTACAATCGACGGGACTGCTCCCGAAAAGCGTTTATACAACTTGATATGGAAACGCACTATTGCCTCGCAAATGGCTGATGCGGTAATCGAAAAGACAACAGTAGAAATACAGCCGTCTACCCGAGCCGAGCATTTCACAGCGACAGGCGAAGTAGTGAAATTTGAAGGATTCCTCCACGTATATATTGAAGGTCACGACGATTCGTCGGCCGATGAATCCGAGACATCGTCTCTGCTTCCACCGGTAACCAAGGGGCAGAATCTCGCCATAGAAGAAATCACCGCAACCGAACGATTCACCCAGCAGCCGCCTCGCTATACAGAGGCATCGCTGGTAAAGAAAATGGAAGAACTCGGCATAGGGCGCCCGTCGACCTACGCGCCGACCATATCCACGATCCTGTCGCGCGAATATGTTGAAAAAGGAGAAAAAGAAGGTCAGAACCGGTCATACACCGTACTCACTCTGCTCCCCGACAGCAAAATAGAAGAAACTTCGCGCACAGAAACCGTAAATTCTGAAAAAGACAGATTGTTGCCTACCGACATAGGACTGGTAGTAAACGAATTCCTCATGCAATACTTCCCGTCGATTCTCGACTACGACTTCACCGCAAAAATGGAAGAGAAGTTTGACGATATTGCTGAAGGAAAATTGCCATGGTCACATGAAATAGCCAATTTCTACGCGCTGTTTCACCCGGATGTCGACCACGCAATGAACATGCGTCTGGAACACAAAGTCGGTGAACGCATGCTCGGCCTGCACCCAGTGAGCGGCAAACCGGTAAGTGTAAAAATCGGCCGCTACGGGCCACTGGTTCAAGTCGGTGAAGCCGATTCCGACGAAAAGCCACAGTTCGCGTCACTACTGAAAGGTCAGTCGGTAAATACTATCACACTCGACGAAGCTCTACGACTGTTTGACTTTCCACGCGAACTCGGAGACTTTGAAGACAAACCTGTAGTAGTCGCCGTAGGTCGATTCGGGCCTTATGTACGCCACGACGGCAAGTTTGTTTCAATACCAAAGGAAATCGCCCCTGCAGCCATCACTCTTCCCGAAGCTATAGAGCTCATAGTAGCCAAACGCGAAGCCGAGAGCAAGCGTCTGATAAAGACATTTAACGAAGACGCCGATCTGCAGATTCTCAACGGCCGATACGGTATATATATTTCCTACAAAAAAGCCAACTACAACATTCCGCGTACAGTCACCGACCCGTCGTCACTCACCTATGAGCAGGCCATGGAAATTGTCAACACTACAGAAACTAAACCGCGCCGTACCGCCACCCGCCGCACGGCAGCCAAAAAGAAATAAATACACTACATGGCTCCACGTCAGCACAAACCATCACGCACTGTATCACCCCGCAATTTCCAACCCGACCGTATTGTATCTTTTCGTCCGGAAACGGAATCCACCTTGCTTCCGTTTCTTGAAACCGCCATGCCGGGATACAAACGTTCCAATCTGAAAATACTTCTGAAGCACAACCATGTAGCCGTAAACGGGTTACCACAGTCGCTCAACAGTTTTCCGGTAACACCCGACGATAAAGTCGAAATCAATCTCGATCGCGAATTCCGGGTGTTTTCAAACCGTCGTGTACGTCTGGTTTACGAAGACTCCGATGTGATGGTGATAGAGAAAGGCTACGGTTTGCTATCAATGGCCACAGAACGCGCCAACGGCAAAGACGACACAGCATATGCCATAATGCGCGAGTGGGTAAAATGGACTGATCCGCGCCAAAAACTATTTATTGTACACAGGCTTGACCAAAACACATCAGGCCTGATGATGATGGCAAAAACCATCGAAGCAAAAGAGACCATGCAGCACAACTGGAACAACATGGTGCTCAACCGCAAATATATTGCGGTAGTAGAAGGTAACGTTGCCGACGACAGTGGCGTAATACGGTCATATCTTACCGAGAATTCGGCTCATGAGGTCTACTCCACTAAGAATCCGGAAGAAGGGAAACTGGCAGTCACCCGCTACAAAGTACTCAAACGCGGTCAAGGCCACACGATGCTTGAGGTAGAACTCGACACCGGACGAAAAAACCAGATACGTGTACATCTTAAGGAACTCGGACATCCTATTGCCAGCGACCGCCGCTATGGAGCACGCCCGTCGTCGATACATCGTCTGGCTCTGCATGCACAGACATTGAGATTTGTACACCCGGTGAGCCGACGTGAAATGAACTTTTCAACACCGATACCAACAAGTTTTTATAAACTTGTTGGCGGAAAATAACATTTTTCCCGAACATTTTTGACGGCCGTTTGTTCTTGATAATGGTGACACACCATAAGTGGTCACAAAACAAGAATCAATAGAACAACACGTCCCACATAAAATATAATGGTAAGCCGCAAAGTCATAGACGAACTTTATCGCAAATTCAGACGCATGCCCAAAAAGGGACAGTCACAGATGATCGATACCCTTATCTCAACTGTCGGCGAAATGCACAAACTCACAATAGAAGATGGATTCCTTATCATCGGTACACTTGACCCGATGTCGCCGTTCCGACGAATCATGTTGAGCCGTATACATGGTGTGGCTGTATTTGAGAAGTCTGTTGCCATTGTGTTGCCTCATTCCATTATGTTTCTCAACCGTAAAGACGAGGGCGTAAATATCCATTTCAAACCTAATCCCACCACTATCTGGGACAAAATGAAGTGGTGGTTCCACAAAGAATAATTGTTTTTTGTTTTTCTTTTCATACGATAAGCCCCATCCGCGACAGATGATGTCTCTGGATGGGGCTTATTATTTCGCTAATGAATTTTATCGGCCTGAATTTACGATACGGTCGCGGATCGAACGGTTGAACGCTTCAGCTCCGAGCAGACTCTCGATAGTGAGATGCATACGATAGCGCCAGTAGTGACGCGGATTGGCCGGTACATTGATCTGCTCATCGCGGGGATCGTTACGACGCAGATCGGGCGACACCGACAACCAGTCTTGAAGCGGAAGTATCGTCAACATCGACGGCGACAACAACTGGAGGTTCACGATGCGGTCGCATATCCAAGGTTCGGCAAAATAAGGTGCTTCACCCTGAAGTCCGAGTACCTGATTATAAAACGCCTGCGATACTTCGTGATTTTCTTCCCACCACTGACGTATGCCACCCATATCGTGGGTTGAGGTTGTCGATACCGACAGGTAGGGATATGTCCACGTATTGCCGAAAGCTGCAGCCGGATCCTTGGGCATACGCTGTATCTCAGCCGACAATATCTGCAGGCGATCCATGACATTGGGCACACAGGCCGGAATCATACCTAAATCTTCTGCACGTGCAAGCATATCGGTAGATTCGAGCAACGGGGGAAGTTTCCACATAGCTTTTTCTTCCCAGAACCTGTTGTGACGGCGGTAGAAGAAATCGGTATACAGCCGGTTGAAGTTGTATTTAGCTCCATCGTCGAGCCAGCGGTAAGTGTACGTCTGCTGCGCAGCAATACGCGGATGGTAGCGCCCGGGCATACGTGGGTCTTCGATAAACAGCACCTGATCTACCAGTCCAAGCAGTCCCTCGGCAATTGCCATATTTTTTTCGTTCTTGTCAAGCCCTGCAAACACATCCACGATGCGTCGCTGATCGGCAACCTCTTGGACAAGGCGATAGCGCCCGTTACCTTCAGCAACAAGATAGTGTTCGCGGACATAATCGGTATTGTCGCCGAAGAAATCAGAAAGAAACGACTCATGGATGAAAGGACGGCAATGCACATCCGGATCAATATTGAATCCGTAGCTGTCGCGGAGTTCATCAGGAGTAAACGGGAGTGCCGGATTAAATATTCCCAGCAACCCGTGAACGGCATTCATCGGAATTTCCCATATACGGAAAAATCCAAGCACATGGTCTATACGATAAGCGTCAAAATAGTCGGCCATTTTGCGGAAACGCGCTTTCCACCATGCGAAACCATCGTGCGACATTTCTTCCCAGTTGTAGGTCGGAAAGCCCCAGTTCTGCCCCATAATAGAGAAATCATCGGGTGGCGCACCAGCCTGACAATCCATGTTGAACAGACGCGGATCCAACCACGCGTCGGCACTATGGCGCGAGATACCGATAGGTATATCACCTTTGAAGGCCACACCGTTGCGCGATGCATACTCGTGAACATGGCGCATCTGCCGGTCGAGATGGAATTGGGTATAATATACGAGATTCATTTCGGCTGTATGCTCGGCATATACACGGTCTACTGTGTCAGACTTATATTCAGCATACTCACCCCAGCGTGTAAAGTCGGGCGTGCCGTTAAGGTCGCGGAGTACGCAGAAGGCAGCATACGGACGCAGCCAGTATCCGTTGGCAACCATAAAGTCGGTAAATTCAGCCGACCGCATGGTTTCGGATCCATATATTGCAAAAGCTTCGGCTATATACTCCCGTTTTGCATTATTGACACGCTCATAGTCAACAGTAGGCAACGCATTGAGCTGTGCGGCCAGATCGTCAAAATATGCCTGACGTGTCGACGATGTCAGCGGACCAAGCTCGGCAAGACGCATGTACATGGGATGAAGCGCAAAAGTAGAGCAAGCATTATACGGATATGAGTCTGTCCATGTATGCGTCATGGTAGTGTCGTTGATCGGCAGAATCTGAAGCACAGACTGACCTGTTTCTACAGCCCAGTCCACCACTTTTATCAGATCGTAGAAATCTCCTACGCCAAAGTCATCTTCCGACCTTACGGAAAATACAGGTATCGCCACACCGGCACCGCGCCAGTGAGGACGCACATCGTAGAATCGCATACCGGCAAAAAGTACGGCGGCATTCTTCTGCGAAGCACTTATATATACCGATCTGTTTTCTCCCCCTTCCCAAGCTATCAGCCTGTGGTCATCACGAGAAAGCACGACAAACTTAAATTGGAAATGATCGGGCAAATACTTACGTTCGATCTCTACCGTCCATAGCGGAAAATCGCAATCGTTCATAATCACGGCTTTTTCCGGATTCCATTCACCGAGAGCCTTTGAATCTCCGACCACACCGAGCACTTCGTCACGACCAACCATCGGAGCCTGCACCGACAACAACAGCGACGAGCCGTGTATCGTGAGTTTCTTATCACGCATATCACGTCTGTTTACGACTTCGGTAAACAGTGCTGAATAAGAATTCTTGTCGGCGGGAATATCTTGCCAACGATCGTTGATGTCGAGTAATCTCAAGGTTGCAGGCAGAGTGAGCCGACGGGGACTGCCCCACTCCCGGCGTACCGAACCGTCGTCGCGGCGTACTTCATAAGCATAAGTAAACACTGTAGATGCCGCAGCAAATTCTATTGAGGCCATCCAGCGACCCGAAGCTGCGAGATCCATAGGAATTTCGATTTTGTCGCCTTGCGACCGCGAACCTACCAAATAGAGAGATTCGCCCCATGTGGTGCGATAGTCTATGGAGAAGTTGAGTTTCATGTATGCTAAGGTTAGTGAGTCTATTCTTTAGAATCGTTTTACGCTACTGATTTGTTCACAGGAGCATGGTGCTAAGTTAATGAAAAATCGCCTGACGAGCAAGCGATTTTTCATTTGTAGTCAAAAAAAGTAGAATAAGTACTTATCAGCCGCACTTCGACGTGCCGCATGATGTACATATCAGGCAACCCTCCTGATAAATAAGTGTCTCGTTTCCGCAGTTGGGACACTTTTGTCCCGAAGCCTGGGTGCCATCGGCCACATATTTCTTCATGGCACGTACCACGCCATTCTTCCAGGTATTAATACTCTGCGAATCAAGCTCAAGTCCGGAAATAAGCTTTATAACCTGATCGATAGGCATACCGTAGCGCAGCACACCGGAAATCAGCTTCGCATAGTTCCAATACTCCGGATTAAATTTATCCGACAGCCCTTCGATAGTTGTTTTGTAACCGCGCTTGTTGATAAACTGAAAATCGTAGCGTTTATTGCCGTCGGCGTCTATCGCCTTGATAATTTTACCGCTCGTGACACTTTTAGGGCAGAAAATACCATCTTCATCGTCAGCCAGACCGGTAAATATTTCATATGGACGTCCATCGAGCAGACCGACAAATGCAATCCACTTCTCCTTGGCATTCTGAAATCTCACTACATCTGCTTCAAGTTCGATAGGGCGCTTATGCATAATCTGCTGGGGAGGTATAGATGCGTCAGCGGTTTTCTTGTTGTCGACCGACACCAGCACACCGGCTCTCGAACCATCGCGGTATACCGTACAACCTTTACAACCCGACCGCCATGCCTCGACATACAGGTCATTGACAAGCTGTTCAGACACATCTGAAGGTAAATTGATTGTCACCGATATAGAGTGATCGACCCAACGTTGTATCCGCCCCTGCATACGCACCTTTTCGAGCCAGTCGACATCGGCCGAAGTCGCACCGGCATATGGCGACGAAGCCACAAGGCTGTCAAGATCTTCCTGCGACATATTGTCTCGTTTGGTGATACCGTTGATCTCCATCCATGTAACGAATTTCGGGTGATAGACCACATATTCTTCAAAAGCATCGCCATTTTCATCCACGAAATCTATACGCACGTTAGGCAACGACGGATTGATCTTCCTACGGCGCTTATACACCGGCATGAATACCGGCTCTATACCGGAAGTAGTGCGTGTAAGGAGCGACGTCGTGCCGGTCGGAGCAATTGTCAGGCAAGAAATGTTTCGACGTCCGTAACGACGCATATCGTCAAGCAACTGCTTGTCGGCATCGCCCAACCTGGCAATAAACGGATTTGCGACCTCTCGTGCGGCATCGAAAACCGGGAAAGCTCCACGCTGACGAGCCAGCTCTACCGACGAGCGGTAAGCCGACAATGCGAGAGTGCGGTGTACACGCTCCGAAAATTCGGTAGCTTCCGGAGTACCGTAACGCAATCCCATGGCAGCAATCATATCTCCCTCGGCGGTAGTACCAAGGCCGGTACGGCGCCCCGCCAGGGTTTTTGCCCTGATTTTCTCCCACAGGTGTCGCTCCGTAGCTTTAACACTTTCGTCTTCGGGATCAGAGTCTATCTTGGCAAGAATAGTGTCTATTTTTTCAGCCTCAAGATCAATGATATCGTCCATTATACGCTGTGCCTTGGCCACATGTTCGGCAAAAAGATCAAAATCAAACGATGCGCCCGGTGTAAACGGATCGCGCACGTAGCTGTATAGATTTATAGCCAGCAGACGGCAAGAGTCGTAGGGACACAGAGGAATCTCGCCACACGGATTTGTAGAGATAGTGCGGAAACCCAGGTCGGCATAGCAGTCGGCAACAGATTCGCGTGTTATTGTATCCCAGAACAAT